>CAYTRK010000149.1:0-6205 GCA_964440205.1 uncultured Victivallaceae bacterium | reverse complement strand
GAAAGAAAACAAGTACCAGGCGCATGGAGAAACAGGTAAAGCATTATGGATAAACAGATAGCGAAGCAGAAAAAGCAATGGGGCTCAAAACTTCTTATTCTGGGGCATCATTATGAACGCTCCTCGGTCCTCCAGCATGCGGACAGGGTAGGGGATTCTCTTGAACTTGCGCGGATAGCTGCTTCTCAGCGAGACGCCGAACGCATTGTGTTCTGCGGAGTCAGATTCATGGCTGAGTCTGCCGATATACTGACTTCTGCCTCCCAGGCGGTCTATATGCCTGACCCCGACGCGGGCTGCCCGATGGCGGACATGGCGGATGTGGATAAACTGAAAAAAGTCTGGTCCTTTCTCACCGAGAGCAATGCGCAATGGATCCCCATCGTATACGTAAACAGTTCTGCGCAGGTGAAGGCGTTCTGCGGGGCCAGAGGGGGCAGCGCCTGCACATCAAGCAATGCACGGGAAATAGTGAGCCGGGAACTGGAGAGCGGGAATCGGGTTGTGTTCCTTCCTGATGAGCATCTGGGCACGAATACCGCGGTAAGGCTCGGCCTCGGCAGCAACGAGCTTGAATACTGTGATCCCGCCGAGCGCGACGGAGGTTTGACCTCTGAGTCTGTCGAAAAATCTTCAATGATAATCTGGCGGGGTTTCTGCCACGTGCACACTGCTTTCTCGCTCGAACACATAAGCGTAATAAGGAAGGATTATCCGGATGCCCGGATAATTGTGCATCCGGAGGTTCCGTACCGGGTGGCATCCCTTGCCGATGAGCTTGGTTCGACTGCGCAGATAATCCGTTACGTGGAATCTTTGCCGGAGGGCTCCGTTGTTTTTGTGGGGACCGAAAGACATCTTGTAGAACGGCTCGCAAGTCAATACGGTAACAGGATTGATGTAAGGCCCCTGGCATATTCCACCTGTACGGACATGGCCTTGACAGATGAACAGAAGCTTGCGCGCCTTCTGGAGGAGTGGCCGGAATCCCACCGGATATCGGTGCCCCAAAGCGTGGCGCTTAATGCTCGCAAATGCCTGGAGAAGATGTTGGCGAAATGAATGCCGGCTTCGATCTGAAAGCGCATTTTTCACCGACTGGCGACCAGCCCCGCGCGATATCACAGCTTGCGGCCGGCCTCCAGGGCGAGGACAGATTCCAGATCCTTGAAGGAGTCACAGGCTCCGGCAAGACTTTCACAATGGCTAACGTAATCGCGCAATATGGACGGCCGACGCTGATAATTTCTCACAATAAGACCCTGGCTGCACAGCTTTACGAAGAATTTCGGTATTTTTTTCCGAACAACGCAGTTGAGTACTTCATAAGCTATTACGATTATTATCAGCCTGAAGCCTATATTCCGCAAACCGACACTTTTATCGAGAAGGACGCTTCGATCAATGAAGAGATCGAACGGTTCCGGCTTTCTGCTACAAACTCACTGCTTTGCCGGGACGACGTCATCATAATCGCCTCGGTTTCATGTATCTACGGACTTGGTTCGCCTGAGGATTACCAGGAAATGCTGGTTCGCGTAAAGAAGGGCGAGATCGTAGAACGCGACGCCATGCTGGAAAAGCTTGTCGAAATCCAGTACTCCCGAAACGATTATGAGCATTTGCCGGGGACGTTCCGGGTGAGGGGCGATTCAGTTGATGTGTATCCCTCTTACGCAAAGCATGCCATCAGGGTGGATTTTTTCGGTGACGAAGTCGAAGACATAAGGCAGATTGATCCGGTCAGCGGAAAGTCCCTGGCCAGACTTGAAGCAACCCTTATTTCCCCGGCGCGGCATTTTGTCATGCCCGAGTCGAAGATCAAGCCGGCGGTCGAACGGATAAACGCCGAGCTGGAATATCGGCTCAGGGAACTGGAAAGAGAAGGCAAGCTCCTGGAGGCGCAGCGGCTCAAGTCGCGAACAATGTACGACATGGAAATGATTCATGAAATTGGATACTGCTCCGGCATCGAGAACTATTCGCGCCATTTTGCCGGAAGGGCCGCAGGGGAGCCGCCTGCCACTTTGCTGGACTATTTCCGGTCTGAATTTCTGACAATCATAGACGAGTCGCATGTGACACTCCCGCAGATCAGGGCGATGTACAACGGTGACCAGGCGAGGAAAGGCGTCCTGGTCGAACACGGCTTCCGTCTTCCTTCAGCCAAAGACAACCGTCCATTGAATTTCGAGGAATTCATGGGACGGGTGGGAAAACTCATTTTTACCACTGCAACACCCGGCCCCTTTGAAAGAGAAGTCTCTCCTGAGCCGGTTGAACAGGTAATCCGACCTACCGGCCTGGTAGAGCCCCCTATTGAAGTAAGGCCGCTGAAAGGGCAGATAGATGACCTGATGGAAGAAGTTCGAAGCCATGCCGATCGGGACGAAAGAGCGCTGGTTACCACGCTGACAAAGAGAACGGCTGAAGACCTTGCCGAATATCTCCGGGAATCCGGACTCAGGGTCGAATATCTGCATTCTGAAATCGATGCGCTCGAAAGGGTTTCAATACTGGTTAGATTGCGCAAAAAGGAGTTTGACTGCCTGGTCGGGATCAACCTTCTACGTGAAGGGCTGGATCTTCCCGAGGTGGCCCTGGTTGCAATCCTGGACGCCGATAAAGAAGGCTTTCTGCGCTCAGAGACTTCATTGATCCAGGTAGCGGGACGGACCGCGCGACACGTTAACGGCAAAGTTATTCTCTATGCCGACAGAATTACCAACTCGATGCAGCGGATGATAGATGTGACTGAATATCGCAGGAACAGGCAGCAGGAATATAATGAGGCTCACAATATCACACCCACAGGGATCAGAAAAGAGATGCGGGAGTGGATGATTTCTTCGCAGGAACAAGCCAGAGAAGTTGAGAAAAATGTTGTGCGGGAGGCGGGCGAGGACTACGACGTTCATCGCGTTATACAGGATGTCGAGCGAGAAATGCTTGAGGCGGCTGAATCGTTGGAGTATGAACGGGCCGCAGTTCTGAGGGATGAATTAAAAGAACTCAAAGAAAGCGTCTGACTTCACGATCCGTGCGCGCCGCATGCAGCGGGCTTCTCAGGCTGTAGAGCCGGGATTGTATATAGGGCCCCCTTCACGAGCGTAGTCTGAGAGAACTTTCGCTGCCTCAGTCCGGCAAACGTCCTGTGTTACCGACACGCCCTTTGAAATCAGGATTGCGGCCCAGTCCGGCGGCTTTGCGCCTTCGTCAAAACCGGCCGCGCAGGCGTCATCGCCTCTTGCTCCGCATGTAAGTGAACTGATGCCTGACCACTGTACCGCTCCGAGGCACATTGCACAGGGCTCTGTGCTTGTGACCAGTTCACAGGAAAGTCCTGCGACTGAGTTCAGATCATGTGTTGCAAGGCGCTTCTGTGCCAACGCCAATGCCACTATTTCAGCGTGCGCCGCCGAACATGCAGAAGGCACTACAACGTTAACTGCCGCGCTGAGCAGCTTGTGTTCGTTGCTGTCGAAAACCGCCGCGGCGAACGGTCCGCCGGTGCCTTCGTCCACGTTCCTGCGCGAAAGATCGATTACAAAGCGCATGCGGGCAAGGCGACTCGATATGCATGATTCGGCAGCCTGCAACTCGCCGATAAGCCAGTCAGGTAAAGTAACAGTAAACTGGGTCTGCAACGGTTTCATCATTATGGCAGTCTATTTATCTTTCTTCGGATAATGGGTTTTCAGGACTCGGCGCGAGCACAGTACTTCGTTAGTTTTGCCCTCATGGACAAACCGGATGCGAACGTAAAGACGGGTTCCGTCGCCCAGAACCTCAATTTCTTTGCCTTTGGGAATAAAGCCAAGGTACAAAGGCCGGCCTTTGGCACGGTACACATTCAGATTAGCATTGAGAACAAGGTTTGTCTGTTGAATTGTAGATCCCGCATCAAGGCTGCTTTGCGTTGGGCCGGCCTTGCCCCACGCGCCTCGCTTTTCCCGCTTTGCTTTTCTTTCAAGGATTTTGAGACGGGCGCGGAATTTTCTGGAACGAGCGCCGTCGGGCGTTCTTGCCCATGCCCCGTACACTCGAGCAAGACCGTTGCTGACCAGCGCCTCAGAAAGAAGTTTTCCGTCCACTTCCACAAAACCGAAGAAGCGCGGCCTGTTGCTGCGTCCCCTTGCGTCTTCACGTTTTGAATGTACCGTGAAGCCTTTCGAGAGAAACTTCTTTGTGAAAGCCCTGGCTTCTTTTGCGAGTTCAAGAACCCGCTCTTCGCTGATGTCCCAGTATTCGGCCTGCTCGGCGACCCGTTCGGGTATGCTCTTGCTGAGTTCAGGCGTGTCTACAAAATACAGTCTGAAGATATAATGGTTGCTCTTTGTTTTCACATGAAAGCTGTCGCCGTCGAAGTACTCCTTGTCGAGATGCCTGCATCCTTCGTATTCATACCAACGAGCAGCAAGAGTAGTAACCGAAAAGACAGGAACGGCGACCGCAATGAGGGCCGGGATGACTGTGCGGCGTAATGAGTTCATGAGTTTCCGTTGTTTTCCAGCTTATCCATTACCGCGCTATAGACACGGTCGACGCTGATAATCTGCATGCACCTGTTGTCCTTGCACGGTGAAAAACGGTGATTGAGCATATTGACGCAAGGACTGCATGTGGTCCCGGATGTTATACATGTTGCGTCGGGCGAAAGCGGCGAGTACAGGGCAGGCGTCTCCGGGCCGAACATCGCGACTATCGGTATGTCCGTCAGGGCAGCGAAATGGCAGGGGCCGCTGTCGTTGGACACCAAAACGTTGCTCATCGAATACAGAGTCAATAGCTGGGTAAGGGTTGTTTTCCCGGCGAGAGAGAAACATCTGTCGGGGTTCCCGATCTTTTGCGCGATATCTTCTGCGCCTTCCTCTTCAGCCGGAGCGCCCGTAATTATAATTCTGGCGTTCGGTATATCGGAGATTAGTCTGCGGGCCAGTAAAATGAAATTTTCAAACGGCCAGCGCCGCAATGGCAGCAGATCGCTGCAGTTGGGATTCAGGAGAATAAGCTTTGTGCCGGAACGGTCCGCGTTATGATCCTGCAGCAGTTTTTTAACCCTGGATCGTTCCTCCTCAGAAGGCTGAAAACGTGGGACTTTGAGTTCGTCCTTTGTTACAGGCGTTTTAAGAAGTGGTTCGCCGCGGGCAGGCGCTCTATTGGCTGCCTTAACCAGGGTCAGAAACATTTCCGCGGTGTGATGCTGAAAGTTGTAGTTCATCTCGTGGGTAAAAAGACGACCGCGATAAGGACCTTCGGAAGTGAAATTGTAATACCCGACCCTGTTCCGGGTTCCCATGAGATAGGTTATCACAGCCGAAGACCTTGTGAGACCTTCCATGTCAATGGCGGTGTCGATGCCTTCCCGTCGGACGCGCCTTCTGGTCTTCAGAAGTCCGGAGAAAAATGTGCCCATGCCCGAATCGTCAATTGTCAGCACATTCTCCGGTTTGAAGTACGGCAGCACATCTACTATGGGCCGGTTCTGTTTGAAGACAAGAATGAACATGTTGTTCTTGCCTACAAGGCTGGTGGCTTCCTCAAATGCAGGACACGCCAGCACCGTGGAGCCCATCTCGATAAGTTTGACAAACAATATGCGTCGCGGTTGGGTGTGGCGATATCCCAGACGTCGTATGCGGTTGATCAGGGACAGGCCGAAACACGCCGGAGTACCCAGCAGGTAATCGAGTTTTTTTATTTTTTCCGGTTGCATTGTGAATGAAAAAGTATTTCACACCGCTGCCCACTAGTTCAAGAAGGAAAGCGCATCTGCAGCGGCAAAGAATCGTAAAGTCTTGATAATGCTCGAATGTTGACATCTGACAACATGACGACAGAACAAAAAGCGGAAATGAATAAGAACAATTGGGATTTTTTTGACAGGATGAACCCCAGTCATCCGACCCCAGTCATTCGACGTGGCTGACGGGGTGGGGCAGGATTTACAGGATAGCTTTTTGTCAATTATGGGTCTTCCGGAAAATCTGTGGGTAGTGAAAGCATGTAGCTACCCAATAAAAGGCACATGTTAGAGAAAAAACGCAGGAATGGCACGAAATATATCGAAGGATTTCTCGTATCGAGATAATTTGACCGGCAAAGAAGGTGTAGGCGCGCTTGTCCTGCGTAGCCTTCGGCGAAATGGAATCGGGTAAGGGTATCCGAGTAAGGGTATCGGTTAAGCGAGTCGGGTAAGGGTGTG
>CAYTRK010000148.1:0-6234 GCA_964440205.1 uncultured Victivallaceae bacterium | reverse complement strand
GCGATTTATGAAGTAAATCCAAAAAAATGCTTTTTTTTGGGCTGCGGAAGTTGGGCTAGGCGGCTCGCCGACTTTTAGAGCAACAGCTTTACGCTCCATGAAGTGCCGGACAAGAACAGGAATATCGCAGAGGCGGTCACGCAGAGGGGGGACTTCGATCGGGAAAACATTCAGCCGGAACCATAAGTCCTTTCGGAATCGGCCGGTTTCTACCATCTCCACAAGGTTCCGATTGGTGGCGGTAATAATTCGAATGTCCACAGGGATGCGCTCGGAGCCGCCAATTCGCTCTATCTCACGGTTCTGGATAACGCGTAGCAGCCGGACCTGAGCTTCCATCGGCATTTCACCAATCTCGTCGAGCAGAATGGTTCCCTTCTCGGCCCGTTCAAACCGGCCTCGTTTCATTGTTGCAGCGCCCGTGAAAGCGCCTTTCTCGTGACCAAACAGTTCACTGTCCAGAAGTGCCTCGGGGATTGCGCCGCAGTTTACAGCTATGAACGGACCATCACACCTTGGCGACGCCAGATGGATGGCATTCGCAATGACATCCTTGCCTGTGCCTGTTTCGCCGGTTAGCAACACGGGGCTATCGGTCGGCGCGACCTGGCGGACCTGTTTCATGACAGCGCGCAACCCGAAATCGCCTCCGACAATCACGTCGCCGGCAAGATGCTGCAACTGTCTGTTCATGTACCGATTGTCATCCGCCAGTTTGTCGCGCAGTTGCACAACTTCTCGATGGAGCATCGAATTTTGAAGGGCTACTGCCAGCGGATCGTAAAGAGAGGAAATCAGGAGGGCCTGCTCCTCGGAGAAGCCTTCCTTGGCGTCCGTCACAAACATTACGCCGCCGTGAAAAGATGGGTCCGCAAGTAGCATCATGCCCAGCAGTGACGTGGAATTTTTATCGTATCCGTAGGCCTGCATCATCATGACATCAAACGAATGGGTAAGCGGGGCGTTTGTGACGATCGCTTCTCCGAGAGGATAGGTGCTTCGAATATACCGATCGTCTCTGCCAGGGTTGCGCAAAGGGGTTGCCATATCTGTCCGTTGCCCCCGCATAAGGTCAGCTTTCGCAATCGTCCGCATTGCGCCAAGCTCAGGATCAAGATGCAGCAGGAATACGGCCTCGGCAGGCACAAGGCTTCGAATGTAGATAAGTGCTGAATGCAACGCTTCCTCAATATTGAGGCTGCCGCATAGCTTCACCGCTGCGTTCCGCACGAAATCGTTTTCATTTATCATGATTGTCTCCCTGCATGCCGTTAGTACCGGCAATGGTGAAAGCTGCCATATTTTACGAAATACCACAATTACAATCACCATATATGGAGGTACGTTTACTGGTCAATATGCATAAGGAACAAGGAATCAAAGCCTTAGTGGTCTTGGCATAGTTTGCGCTATAGAGAGTGGAGAGGATTACAAAGACCGAGCCGATGACGATGGGTACAGCAGTTATGCGAATGGATTTGGTTAGCAGGTGTTAACGTAACATACGAAAGGGCCATTGAGATGATTGGTAACAAAGAAGGAAGAGAAAAACGCCGCATTAAGAGCGGTACGCAAGAGGCTTGCACATCACCCGTTCCTGAAGTGCCTGCGAGGCGGTCCTATCGAGTTCAAATAAGTGCGTTAGCCCCTTTTCTGCTCATCACGTTTGGACTGGCGTGGGGCATACTCGGCCTGTACGTGTTCATTCCCGAGCGAATGGCACAGGTGTTCGGTCAGCTCACGGGAAACCATCCCCTTTTCTTTCTGGCAGTCTATGCACCTGCTATTGCAGCGGTTACAATCGTCGCCCGTAAAGGCGGCATTGGTGGCTTGCGTCAATTCCTGGGCCGAGTATTACTTTGGCGTTGCTCGGCGGCCTGGTATGTCTTTCTCTTGCTTGGGATTCCGCTGATTTTTATTGTCGGGGCAGCCCTTAAAGGCACTCTTTTTACGACCCCGTTCCCGTTCACTTCGGTTCAAGCCCTCCTTGTGGCTATATTACTCGCCGCCATCAAGGGACCTGTCGAGGAGTTCGGGTGGCGTGGCCTCGCGCTCCCTCTACTACAGCGCAAAATGGCCCCGCTCTGGGCCGGGTTGGTTCTCGGCGTCATCTGGGGGCTATGGCACATGCCGGCTTTTCTTCTGAGCGGAACCCAGCAGAGCGAGTGGTCGTTCGCGGCGTTTTTTGCCGGATGCCTGGCGATCAGCGTTATCGCAACCGAACTCTACAACAATTCACGGGGCAGCATTCTACTCTCGGCTTTCTTCCACTTCACGCTCATGAACCCCATTTTCCCGGATGCGCAGCCTTATGACACATACCTTCTGATCGGTGTCGCCTCCTTTGTTGTGTGGAAACAGCGAAAGCACATGTTGCGAAGGGGGAATGCCGTCATGAACGTGATCCCGCCCCGATTCGATCAGACTGGAGGCCAGCGATAGCATGCTTATAAAGTCAGAATGAACCGCACCGAAATATAGACAAAACTAAAAGATGGAGTGAATAGATGATGAACAACAACACAACCACGAAAGCCGAAAGTTCAATGACAAACCAGAACGATACACAATACCGCCTTTCTAAGGCTGGGAGATCCAGGTTAATGGGCGCAGTCCTTATTGCCATGTCCGTTGGAATGGCGGTTAAGGCTGTGGCAGGTGAGAAGGGCTGGGACTATAAAGCCGGAATCGCTGTCCTCAGTGAAAGCGTATATATTGGGTCTGACGAGACTTACGTGGCGCCAACACCGACATTCCGCGCATCCTATGATGCTGGAGCGCTTTCGTATTTCATTTCACTACCCTTAGAGTGTGTGGGTGCAACATACCAAAGCGAACAGCACAACTTAATCGGCAGCCTTACGTTGAATTTCGGGGGACAGCGAGACCCCGACGAGTACTCTGTGATTGGTATTGCCGTCGATCACAGTGACAAAACCAGGTCGTTTCTTGAGGGCTCGCCCGAGGTCGAGACGCCTGTCGAAATAACGGCAACACTACAGCGTCCCATGAACATTGGCATTGTCGGCGCATCACTAGCCTATCACCCAACATCGGTCGAGTACGCTCAGGGCGGGATCGACGACAAAGTCGAACACGGACTTCTCTTTTCTCTCTCGTACATGAAGCAGCTCCCTGTCACAGAGCGCTTGTCTATAAGCGGCATGTTCAGCATGGAATTCATGGATGATCGTTACGCTGAAGCCTGGTACGGCGTAGAACGTGAGACTGCATCTCTGGATACCTTCCAGGCTAAGGCGGGCTTGAGGGACGCTCAGATTGCTATCCACGCCAGTTACAACATTTCCGAACGCGTCGCCTTGTCGCTTTACGGTGCGAACATGGTTTTGCTGGGAGACGCGGAGGACAGCCCCTATACTGTTGAGCAGAACCAGCAGACATTCCTGGCGGAACTAGTATACCGCTTCTGAGGCAGCCGGTGATGAAACCTGAAAAGCGGATATGCATGAACGCAGAACGGGCAGAGCGTCTTGCTGACCGATTGATTGGCAGGTCGTCAAGGAAGGAGGCGGCAAGATGAAGAGGTGTCAGACATTGCAGGATGAGCGACGGGCGATCGTCAGCGCTGCCGCAGCCCTGTTTATGGACCGGGGGTACGACAATATTACGATGCGTGACGTAGCGGAATCCTTGAATATCTCAATTGCATCCCTTCGGCACAACTTTGTATCCAAAACAAAACTCCTGATTGCCGTGGTCGCCCATATCGCTGACGATATCGGCAGGCAATGGGAAGCCGAACTGAAAGAAGGCAATGGCACCGCCATTGCCAAGATGAGGAGGCTTTTGCCACTACACTTCCATCCGTCGCAGTCGATCATTCTCAAATGCGGACAGAATGGCAACGCGAAGCTCTGCACCTGGCTCGCAACGGCCCTGGCCGAACGGCTGTCGCCGGCGCTTACAGGGCTGATTCAACAAGGCTGTGATGATGGGGTCTTTCGCGTCAAATGCCCTGGGGAGGTTGCGCAATTTTTACTCGCGGGGCTGCAGTTCCTTACACAACAGGGGATTCGTCCCTGGAACATACAGGTCTACATGCGTCGGGCCGCGGCAGTTCCTTCAATCGTTGAATCCCTACTGGATGCTCAACCCGGGTCACTCGCCTTTGTGTCCGTGCCGTTGACCATCCAGTCAAGGCAACACGGAGGCTGAGGGCTATATGAAGACAGCACGAACAAATCAAGCACGCCGGAGGCAATGCGCCGTCTGGATCTGGGTCGCCTTGCTGAGCGTCCTGCTCACAGTGCCTACCGGCTGTGGTTGTTGTGCGAAGCCAAAGGAAGTCCGCAAGGCATTCTCTGCCGAGCTGACGGCTGTTTGCGAGGAATATCGATTCCCCGGTATGACAGCTGCCTACATCTTGCCCGATGGGAGTGTCGAGGGATTCACGACCGGATTCGCCGACATCGAGAAAAACAGGCCGATGACCGTCGAATCCCGGATGCTCGCAGCCAGTATCGGCAAGACGTTTGTAGCCGCCACCACACTGGCGCTTGTCCATGAGGGAGCTTTACACTTGGATGACCCGGTCTCAAAATGGCTTGGCGACCGGCCTTGGTACGCTCGCCTGCCGAACCATGAGACGGTTACCGTGCGCCAGCTTCTAACACACCGCTCCGGTATACCGAACCACGTGGAAACCGCGGCATTTGCGGAAGCGTTCCGCACACAGTGGCAGGCCCTCGACGAGCCCTTCTCAGCAGAGCAACTCATTGCCTTTGTTTTGGATCAACCGGCCCTATTCCCGGCAGGGGAAGGTTGGCGCTACAGTGACACGGGATACATTCTTGCCGGTCTTGTCATCGAAGCGGCGGCAGGGCACACCTATTATGAGGAAGTATCACGGCGCTTTCTTGAACCATTGAGCCTGAGATCGACGGCCGCAAGTGACCGCGTGGACTTACCCGGTCTGGCGGCCGGCTATCTTGCCGAGGAAAACGCATTTGGCTTGCCGAAGAAGACAATCACCCCTTCCGGCAGCATGGCATGGAACCCGGCAGTCGAATGGACCGGTGGCGGCCTCATCAGCAATCCAAGAGACCTCGTGGTGTGGGCAAAAAGCCTGTTTGAGGGAAATGCTTTCGACGGCAACTACCTTGATAATCTTTTGAAAGGGTTGCCGATAGACGATAGCGAGCCACACACGCGCTACGGCCTTGGTGTCGCCATCCACGAAGAGAGCCGAATCGGCAGGTCGTACGGCCATGGCGGATGGATTCCGGGCTACTGTTCCAGCCTGCGCTACTACCCTGACTACGGTATCGCGGTCGCCTTCCAGATCAACACAGACATCGGGATCGTCGATAGCTCCGCGCAAGTTGTGGAGACTATTGAAACCCGCCTTGCGAAAGTCGTCACGGGCACGATGACCTTGCCCTTAAACAAGAAAGAGAACCGCGATTCGCCATGAACGAAAAGGACATCTACTTTTTTGATCCTGTCGAGATAGAGATCTGCGATTTCGCTGTTGACGGGTATCTTCTTGATATAGGTGGTGGCGGTGAAGGGATAATCGGAAGACTGAAGGGCCTTCGCGTTGTCGCGATAGACTGCCGAGAAGATGAGCTTGCCGAGGCTCCGGAAGGCCCCCTCAAGATCGTCATGGATGCAAGGGATCTGAAGTTTCCGGACAACACTTTCTCCGCCGCGACCGCATTCTTCTCGCTCATGTATTTCAGAGAGCAATTCGATCTACAGGCTGCCCTTGCCGAAGCATTTAGAGTTCTCAAACCTGGAGGCTATCTTCGAGTTTGGGATGTTCACATGGCAACATTCCCAAAAACAGAGAAAAGCGTCTTTGCCGTGCGAGTGAAATGCTTCGTCGATGGAAGAATATGTGAGACAGCATACGGTGCGCCGTGGCCACCTCAAATACGCGACAGCAACTACTACAGAAAGCTTGCGGAAACCGTAGGCTTCGTGCATAGCAATACTACTGTTTCGGGATGTTCGTTCTATACCATTCTTCGCAAGCATCAATGATAACTTGCCGCACAAGTTGGATTCACACATCTGCCGTTCCGTCTCGTTAACCCCCCGATATTGACAGGGCGAAGAATGGACAAGTGCGTAAAAATCACAGCCTTACTTCTTGCATCAGTTCAGCAACATTGCATTTCAGTACCTTAGCGAATCCGCTCAGCTCCGAATGAAGACTGGTCGGGGCGGTGGGATTCGAACCCACGACTTCAACGACCCGAACGTTGCGCG
>CAYTRK010000147.1:0-6295 GCA_964440205.1 uncultured Victivallaceae bacterium | reverse complement strand
TGTGATACTTGTTCCAGGTATAGCCTTTCGGAGTTCCTCTGTTTGCATTTTGCATAAATCTATTTGCCCAACGGCAATTAAACGGCTCATAGCCTTTATCGTTGTCTATTCTGTCAAGTTCCAAACTATCAAGACAAAGCCCCATGTCATTTAAGAAGTTTTCAAAAACCTTCCATCTTGCACAAACAGTTATGCCTTTCTCGCCATAATGATGATAGTCTTGGTGTTTTTCATTTGCGCACCGACTTACCATGTTGTTCCATGCTTTGTAAGTCCTGTCCATTTGCTTATTTTTGTATCCCATAATATCTCCTTGTTTTGGAGAATTATACAGTATTTAACGACTTATTGCAAGACCAGCACCGGACGCCAGCCGACATTCGCAGACGTAAAGTCCGAGGTATTCGAGTCGAAATACGCAACGCCGCTGTAGCCACGGCCGACGCGCCGGGAGGTATCATTGCCCTGCTCCTGGCACCAGCAATACGTGCCGTCGCCTGCATCTGTGGAGTATACCTGGACCTCATCATTGGGATAATCCACCCAGTTGGCCTCATCTTGCGGCCCGCCATGACGGGTGGTCTCGCTGCCGCCCTCCATGCCTACGGTGGCGTCAGTACAGGTGGGGACAGCAGTATGGATGCGGCAAAACAGGTCGTTCCACTCTGATCCACCCCCGGCGTCGTCTGCGCAAGACTGATTACTATATGCCTCCGTGGCCGGGTCGGCCTCAGAGCCGGTGAGGACGCGGACATTATAGGTGTTCCCATCTATGGTGATAGATGCGTCCTGGGTCGTTGTAGTCCCGCTGTTGCTGGTCCCATTATCGCCTGTCCCAAATACCGCTCCGGCATCGTAGATGTCGTCCCAAGATAGATTGTTTCTATACGTTTTCTTGGCGATGAAAATCACCTTATTGGTTGCCGAGACCGTGCCGTGCATTGTATTGCAATCGGCGGTCGAGCCGACGAAAAACTTTAACCAGCCCTCATCACTATATTGACTCGTCCCGGCGGACAGTCCAATGCTGGACGCCAGGCTGTCGCCGGTGGTCAGCGTTCCGCTGCCGATCCATTCCCAGTTTGTGTTTGACTCGCCGACTGAAGGCAAAGAATTTCCAGTGTTAGAATCGGTCTTGCTCCGAAAAAACTCATCATCACCATCATTGACAATTTCGCCGGTGTCATACGTTGTCCCGCTGGCGTAAGTTGGCTCTCCACCTGAGCCGACATATCCATAATAGCCGGTGTCGGTTGTTTCGTCGTAGTCCAGGTATTCGCATCCAGGGCCTGGGCCGTGATCGGAAATGTCGACCGGGCAAAACGAACTTGCCGTCTCAAAACTGGTTTCCGTGCTCCACTCGCTGTCCCCGTAAGTCGTGCCGTTGTAACGACAATGCCAGTAAAATGTGCCGGATTCGCTCAACTCCCCGGCAGGAACAGTTATGCTCTCCAGATTTTCGGTGTCATCATAACTGGACCAAACCAGGGTTTCCAGCGAGGCGTCCGAGTATATCTCCCAATCCGAACTGGCATGGGAGTCCGAGCCGTTGACGCAGTTGAATGCATCCGCACTCAGAGTCGGGGTCTCGCCGATGTCCGTGGCTGAATCAGCCGGGGATGAGTTGGTGGGCTGGTCGATATAGATGTCGGCAGTGGTAAAACTGATAGTCGTGGTGTACTCGCCCCACACATCGTCATCATCCTGATAGCGGCCTTTGACCCAGTGCTGGGTTTCCGTGTCCAGACTGCTGTCCACCTCCCATTCTGAAACAGCGCCCAGGGTCTCGTCATGTACCACAGTCGTGAAATCTGAGTCCGTGGCAATGATGACTTGCAGGGCCTGCTGGGATTTTCCATACAGGCTGTAGTAGTTGGAGAACTGAATGGTCGGAGTCAGGCTCGTCCCGGTGGCCCCGTCCGAGGGCGAGGTGATGGAGGGGGTCTCGATGGCGGGCAGGTCCACGTCGCCCGGCTGATACCTGCCATTTGCGTCGGACCAGACCAGGGCCTGACCGTCAGTCGCCCCCTTTTGGTCTAAGTTGTAGGGATCTGTGGCGTCTTCGTTCGGGACGTTGCCCAGGCCGACATCAGAAGCCGTAACATTTGTTTTTTTTAGTATCCACCGTTTATCCCCCGCATTAGCATCAGGCGAAATTACATCGGGTGAAGATTCAGAAGCCCCGGAAGTGGCATTCAGGTAGTAAAAATATGCCAGAGAACTGGTAATTACGACAGCCCCATCACCATCTGACAATAAGCTACCGTCTATTGCATCCAGTGCACCGGAACCGCCTCCGGTTAATAATATTGCAGGCCAAAATTTTGACATCGATATATCCTCACATCCAACTACTATCTAATTGTTTTGTTTTTAAGTTTGCTACTACCCAAGAACCATCTGCTTGTTTAATTTTTACCGCGTTTGTTTTTTGCACCCAGCTTGCTCCGTCATATAAATATATTCTGGTGTCGTGCAGAGGTAATACTAATGAATTACTGACAGTTAGCACTACTGTTAAATTGTCTGATGAAATAACTTCAAGTTCAAGCAGAGCAGAAGACAGTACCGGGACAAGGGTGCTTTCAGATAATACATCAACTTCAGATATGTTGTCGGCAAAAACTACCGTCAATGTGTCCTGAGAACCAACTTCGGCTTCAATCCCTGCGCTATCGGATACTACTGCTATTAAATCTTGTGATATACTGACTGTATTTTCTGCTTCCGACTCATTGATAATAGCAACTATATTATCAGTGCCATACAATACTATCTTAGTGCTTTCACTTAGCGTCGGACTTAAAGAATCAGAGCCATTCAATGCAAGTCTGGGATCATCTTCTGACAAAACGGGTATCAAAGATGAATTTGCATTTATATCTGCCTCAATAGAACTACTGTCTGACAAAACTGCTACCAAATCTTCCGTAGACTCCTGCAATCCAGCCCACTCAGTGTCGTCAGCAGCGAAGGTAGTATCGTCGTCGGCCCAAATCATATTAGGAAGTAGTCACAGTCAGATCGACCTCAAAAACCCATTGGGACGCGGAAGTTTTGGTTCCCAAATCCTCTACCACCCGACACAGCATCTCATCCGTATTGGCCGTGGAGCTGTTGAATACGCCCCATTCGACCCAATTCCAGTTTGCCTCAGTTGTGCCAAATGTGACTTGATACCTTGTTTTGTTGTTACTGCCGTCAGCATCAGGATTGCGAGATGGATAAGTAGCATTCATGCCTTTTCGCAAGGCGTTCGTGTCGTTACTTTCGCCCTGCAACGCAGTTTGCCCTACAGCGAAAGCCGTGTTGTCATCCCCTACGCCTAATGCGGCGTTGGAGTTATCAAACAACGTATAGCTTGCATCACCAAGCAAGGCTGAAGCGATTACACTACATCCAATAGTTGTGAGTCCCATGATTTACCTCTTTATCTTTGGTTTGCCGTTTATGATTTCAAAGTCTTTACCTTTACGAACCTGTTCCGATTCTTCCGGAGTCAGCTCAAATTCCCGTTCCACAATTTCTTCCGGGGTATCATGTTCAGTGTCTTGGTCTGCTCGGAATTTCTTCACCCGAGCTATCCCTTTAATTTTTGTTACTTGCTTTCTAATCATCAAAATCTCCTTATGAAATATCTATCCATACATCGCCGGTAGAACTTTCCCCGGCTGAGGGTTCTGTGGCCTGAATAAAAACCGTTCTATCGTCCAGCTTTTTTGACGCATAGGATGTTTCAATTTCTTTTACGACACCAGCACTGGCATCACGAATTAAGTAAGTATCTGAAGAAGCGGGTGCTTCCGCTAAATCGTCGTATGCGCTCCAATTTGTCATGGCTTATATCCCTCAACTCTTAGTTTGACTTGTGAGACTTCTTGATAATTAACTACGCCGCCTTTCTGGACCCTGCGAAGTGGCTCCATGAACCTGACCGTATAGGTATGCCCATCTGTTGGATGCTGCCAATACAGTGTGTTTTCCATGCCATTTGCCTTTGAGGTGTCATGCCAAAAATCCATAATAGTTCCGGCATCGGAATCTGAAATAATATTCCATTGCAAAAACACATCAAAGTATGAAGAATCACTCAATGAAATAACCGAAACAGAACCATCATCAAATTTATGAACAACCTGGCTTTTAGTTCCGATAGACGTAAGGATTTCCTGTGGAGCAACGGATAACTCGGTTGTAGTATAGTCAGCCGTCACGCTTGACAGGTAATCATACATTTCTTTAGCAGCCATTATTGTGCCACCCTTCTGATTTGGTGTTGGGCTTCAGGTGATGTGCGGATTGTATCAACTGTAATGTCTTCAAGTTCTCGCTCTCCAACATAGACATTCACCTGGATATTGCCGCCCCCGCCAGAGTTCATGCCTCCAAGGGCTTGCTGCACAGCATTGGCAATCATCTGGACTGAATCATCATTTGATGCAAATCTTGTCGGCCCGGTAAAGGCAAGCTCCGGTCCTTGTTCGCCGTACAAAGCCCAGCCGCCAGTATGGTAGCCACCTTCTGCATACACATCTGCTCCAGTTGCAGCTCCTGTCATATAATCATCTAAGTTTGAACGGGTAACGGCAGGATTGTTTTTGAGTTGATCTTCCCAATAGCTACCACCAGAAGGATCAGGCGCACGGTCGAACAATTCATCATACATTTTTTCAACATAGCCCTTGTCTGTTGTTGGGCCGGTCCCAACTCTATCAGGGGTTTGGTCCCACTCCTCATTTTCTCCGGTATACCAGCCGCCACCACCACCTGTATTACCACCACCGCCGCCTATTGGTTTCGGTTTTTCCAGGGAAATTTGGCTAATAGCATCAATAATCGCCTGATCGTCTGCTCGGATTTGAGCAATAAGTTGCTGGAAATTTTGATTGTTTGATTTGCCAAGTTTGAAAATCTCTTCGTCAATTGCCCGTAGTTCGTCTTCAAGCTGGTTGATATTGTTGGCATTGAATCCGGCTAAGATATTTTGTTTTGTGCTTTCAAGGTCATCAATGATTTGTTCCTGAAGCTCAATTCCGTTCATTCCGTAAGTATTCATCCACTCCATATAATCAGGGATGAAATTCAAAAGCGGATCGACTTCACCTTCCAGAGCTTTCTCGGCACGTTCACTGTATTGCTGAACAAACCATTCCCGGCTTTGTACCGGGGCTAAATCCCCGCCCTGCAAACGAAACACCATGTCATTGATGCTTGATACCTGCCGGATAGCTTCTTCAAGCTGCTGCTTTTCAATCTCTTTAATCTCTTCCAATTTCCGGTTTTGTAGTTCTTCTATCTCCTCCATTCTGGAAGTATGATCTTTATATAAAGAATGCAGTGTTGAAATATTTTCAACTACACTATCTGGTGAAACCCCTTGTTCAGACGCAAAGTCTGTAACATCTTCTGTGGTTGCTTGCTTAAACCAATCAATTCTGTTCTTAATTGCGGTCCAAGATGTGTTGCCAGTTAATCCGACTGCATTTGCATCCAAATTGGCTATACTGCTTGGCATACCTGACATGGATAACTGTAAGGAACGGATACTATTTGCAATATCACTTGTAGTTCCTTCGACTGTTAAGCCGAAATCACCAAGAAGCTCTATAAGTGCCTGAAATTCAGGTTCAACCGCTTGTAGCCCGGCCTCTACATCTTCCATCGCTGAAGCGAATCGAGTTTGTAATTCCGAAGTTGAAACACTGCCTTCAAAAAAGCTGGTGAATAGCCCCTTAAGTCCACCTATGGAATCAAATGCTTCTTGTATGATCCCCTCTTGAATCGTACTTGTTGCGGCTGCGATTGCGGCTGCTTGCATTTGCTGTTCAAGGCCAGAAGTAAATGCGTTAGTAAAGGAGTCAAAAGACATATCCTTGACCCCGGCGGTCAGGGCATTGCCTAATGCAGATCCAACAACACCTGAGACATATTCATATTCTGCAACCAGATCTTCAAAAGCCTGTGCTTCGCTTGCCCCCTCTTCAACAGACTCTCTAATTCTTCGGACAGCTTCAGGTACAATATCAAACACTTCATAGGCGGCTGCAAAGGCATCTGCTATGCTGCCTTCACCTTTGATCTTCTCCAGAAAGTCATAATCAATAATATCTGCTGCATCTGCCCCTAAAGTGGACTCTATCATTGCGGAAGTATATTTTTCAAAAAATTCGTTATTGACTTCTTCTAAAAGAGTTTCAAGACCTTTTTTGTCTATTTTTTCCCCGAAGTTATCCCAATGAGTAGTCCATTCTTCATCACCTAAAATATTATTCAGTGACTCGCCTGTTATCCCTTC
>CAYTRK010000146.1:0-6379 GCA_964440205.1 uncultured Victivallaceae bacterium | reverse complement strand
TCTATTGCGCCGTTGAGAACCGATTCGTCAACAACCACCGCCATATCCCTGCTGACCGCCGGATACTGCGGTATGGGTTTTAATTCAGGAGACCGGAAAAGATTACGCAACAAAGGTTTAAGCTTAAGCTCCGCAATTGCTGTGCTCGTCGCTATGCGCCACTCCGAGAGTATTGATTCCCTTACCAGACCCAGAAAACCTGCATTCTCACCGTCTATCAGAACTGCAACAGAGGCAGCGGGTTCGAGGCATCGGACATCTTCCTTGATGAATTCAAGGTTTTCTGCATGAAGCGCCCTGCACAACTCCTCGACAGCCCCTTTCAGACGCAGAAAAGTGTCTTCGTCTGCGCTGCCGGACGGCTTCTCAGGACCGCGTGCTTCCGGCCTGCCCATGAGCCCGAGGCTTACCCTCTGCTCTTCACTGTTTTTTCCTTCGCGGCATTCAAAAACTGTCCCAATTTCGTAGAATGCAGCATCTTCTATCTGACGGGAGTAGTTTCTACCGAGGGTATCTATCAGTTGAGCCGACAGGCTATTTCTGAGCACGGCGTGGTCGGAACTGACCGGGTTGGGAAGCGCAAGCCTGGTGTCATCGCCGGAAGCCGAGGCGATATCAAGCAGCCGGTAAGATGTAGTACTGTAATTAACTATTTCGTAGAACCCGAGACCCGCCAGCGTTGTTCTGCATTTCTGCGCGGCCTGCCAGTCTGAATCGTCCGCGCCGGGCACAATTCTCGACTGCGGGTCGCCTGCCTCTATATTGTCCAAACCATGTATGCGGGCAACTTCCTCAATGAGATCGGCTTCTATTCTCACATCCTGCCTGAATGACGGCGCCTTGACTGTGCAGCGTTCGGCATCCCGCTTTTCGACAACAAGACCGAGCGATTCGAAAATTGCGGCAATAAAGTCGTTTGATATATCCACTCCCAGCGTTTTCCTTACCCGATTGAACCTGCACTCGGCCCTGGCTAGCGGTTTTTTGCCGGGGTATTCATCAATTCCCCCGGCCAGTGGCTGCGCGCCGGCGTACCGTTCCATCAGGGCAATGGCTCTGCGCGCGGAAATATCGACGTTACCTATATCCACTCCCCGCTCAAAACGATAGGAAGACTCGGAAGTCACTCCGGCCGCCGCCGAGACGCGCTTTATGCCTGCTGGATCGAAACAAGCGCTCTCCAGCAGTATGGCGCCAGTGTTCTGTCTTATCTCCGTTTCCTCGCCGCCCATGACCCCTGCAAGCGCTACTGGACGGGAGGAATCCGCGATAACAAGCATGTCGTCTTCAAGCTTCCTCTCGTTGCCGTCAAGCGTGGTTATGGATTCATTCTGAGCGTTGCGCACCACAATCTTTCCACCCTCCAGCCTGTCATAGTCGAAAGCATGAAGCGGCTGGCCCCATTCAAGGAGAACGTAGTTGGTTATATCCACGACATTATTTATCGGTCTTATCCCGCAGGAGTGGAGCCGCTTGCGCATCCAGACAGGGGACGGACCGATTTTTACGTTTTTCATGATCCTGGCGGTGTACCGAGGGCATTTCCGGGAGTCGAGTATCTCGACGGAAATAAGATCCTCTGTCTGTTCCTCTGATTCATTAAAGTCCGTCTCCGGCTCTCGTAACGGCGTCTGGAACAGGGCCGACAATTCGCGGGCAATACCAATGATGCTAAGGCAGTCCGACCTGTTCCACGTGACTTCAAGCGTAAGCACGGTATCCGGCCGGCCCGCAATTTCGGAAAACGGTGTGCCGGGAGCCGTGTCGGCGGGCAGAAGCATTATCCCGCTATGGTCATCGGATATCCCCAATTCGTCCTCCGCACACAGCATTCCTTCGGACTTAACTCCGCGAACTTTCCGGCTCTTTATGTGCAATCCCGAAGGAAGTCTGGCGCCTACCATTGCAAGCACAGCCTTGTCGCCTTTCTGAAAATTGGTTGCTCCACAGACTACTTCCAAAGTTTCCCCGCCGGCGTCAACGGAACAAAGAACAAGTTTGTCCGCGTCGGGATGAGGACGGACATTCTCAATGCGCCCGGCAACAATCTTGTCATAACTGCCCTGCGGTTGTGAAATCGACTCCACCTCTGTTCCCGAAAATGTCAGACGCTCCGCAATCTCTTCGGCAGAAGCTTCAAGGGGAATAATCTCTTTGAGCCATTCCAGCGATATCTTCATTTGAATTGCTCCAGAAACCTGATGTCGTTGTCGTAAAGGTGTCGTATATCCTGTATTCCGTATTTAACCATGGCAATGCGTTCCACCCCCATGCCGAAGGCGTAACCGGTCACCGATTCGGAATCGTAGCCGACCCTGTCGAAAACCCTGGTGTCGACTATTCCGGCGCCGGCTATCTCGATCCAGCCGCTCTGTTTGCACACCGCGCATCCCTTGCCTCCACAAACGTGGCATGAGAAATCGCATTCTACGCTGGGTTCAGTGAATGGAAAAAAGTGCGGTCGGAACCTTATCCTGACATCGCCGCCCATAAGCTTCCGGGCAAAATAGGCCAGATCTCCTTTCAGGTCGGCAAGCGAAACTTCTTTATCGACATAAAGACCTTCGATCTGATGGAAATTCGCGCTGTGAGTTGCGTCGGTTGTATCCCGCCGGTAGCATCTGCCCGGCGTAATGATCCTGACCGGCGGCGGCTGGTTCCGCATAACCCGTATCTGAACCGGCGAGGTCTGGGTCCTGAGCAGTTCCCCGGAATCCAGCCAGAAAGTGTCCTGTGCGTCAAGTGACGGATGATGGGCCGGCGTATTGAGAGCTTCAAAGTTATTGTAGGCTGTCTCAATGTCAGGGCCTTCTGCCACAGTAAAGCCCATAGACCTGAAGATCCCGGCGGTTTCCTCCACGATAAGCGATAGCGGATGTATGCTTCCGGTCCGGCGCCACCTGCCGGGAAGACTGTAGTCAATTGCGGGCGCCTCCTGCGCCGAGGCAGCATCCCCGGACTTCTTCTCTTCGATTGTCGCGGAAAGTTTTTGTTTCAGTTCATTTGCCAGTCGTCCGGCTTCAGAGCGTTCGGAGGGATCGAGATCTTTCAGTCCGCGCATTATATCGGGCACCAGCCCTTTGCGACCGAGATACTTTATCCTTACTGCCTCCACCTCTTTCGCGGTTTCCGCAGCCTGCGCTTCGCCGATCGCCGTTTTTTTGAGTTCAGTTATTTCCGCCGGATTCATACCTGGCAATAGTCCCCGCAAATAAAAAGGCCATCCGAAAGGATGGCCCGTTTTGATTCAAATACATTGTCTCAGGCCAGTCCGCCCTTCGCCACTTCAACTATGGCGGAAAACCCTTCGGGATCATGAATAGCGATCTCCGAGAGCATTTTTCTGTTCAACCTGACATCCGCTTTTTTCAGCCCCTCGACCAGACGACTGTACGAAATATCATTTGCCTTCGCCGCAGCGGATATCCTGGTAATCCACAGCGACCTGTATTCCTGTTTCTTCTGTTTCCTGTGGACTGTTGACAGCCACATGGCGCGGTCCACCGCCTCGGTAGCCTGCCGGTACAGCTTGCTGCGCGCGCCCCGAAATCCTTTCGCTCTCGAAAGGACCCGTTTCTTCCGCTTCTTAGAAGCTGGTGCATTAGTAACTCTGGGCATCTTTACCTCCCCTTAAACGGATACTAAACCGACTGCCGTATCAGTCGGCAAACATATGCCGAAGCCGTTTGGCCTCGGTCTCACTGAGTACGCCTGCCTTGCGCAGATTTCGCTTTCGTTTGCGGTTCTTTGAAGACAGCAGATGGCCCGCTCCAGCCTTGTTATAGACAATTTTGCCGCTACCTGTCTTTTTGAACCGTTTTCCAACCGATTTTTTAGTCTTTCCTTTAGGCATAATTCCAACTTTCGATATGTCTTACGACATTATTCGCAATTAATTCGGGCGAGACCTTATATAACATTGAGCCCGGCGTCCAGAGCTTTTTTAACAAAATTAACGGTAGCCGGTCTCCCGGGGTTGACGTCAGCTCTTACCGGATTTACCGGATTTAGCGCCAAGTATGGCAATTATGGCCCGCCCCATAAGTTTCGGACGTGAATCCACTACGCTTAGATCTTCACAGTCTTTCAGGACCTTGTTGACAAGCTCGAAGCCGAGTTCCTTGTGCGCGTTCTCTCGGCCCCTGAAGGTCAATGTAATTTTGACTTTGTGCCCTTTCTCCAGAAATTCCCTGACGTGGTTGACCTTGGTCTGGTAGTCGTGTTCCCCTACGTTGCTGTGGAATTTTATTTCCTTTATCTGGTTGCCCCGCTTCTGCTGCCTTGCCTGGCGCTTTTTACGGCTTTCTTCGTACCTGAACTTGCCGAAATCCATAATGCGGCAGACCGGAGGCCTGGCATTAGGCGAAACTTCCACTAGATCCAGCCCATGGGCTCTGGCCTTATTGACTGCTTCCTTGGTCGGCATTACCCCAAGCATCTCCCCTTCCTTGTCGACGCAACGTACTTCCGGAACCCTTATCCTTTCATTGGTTCGTACAAATGAACGAATAACCTACCTCCTTGTTTTATACCCGGCTAACTTTATCAGGCGAACAGCCCGGGCCTTAATATTATTTATGTTCGCCTTCACTCCTGCGGCCTGTTCTCTGCGTCAAACCGCTCCAGTAATTCCTCCATCTTGAAAGCGCCCTCGTCGCCGCTCTCCCTGCCTCGAAGGGAGACCTCGCCATTCTCCTCTTCCCGCGGACCGAGAATGAGCATGTACGGGACTTTATCAAGTCTGGCATTTCTTATCTTTGCCCCGATTTTGTCGGATTTCTCATCAACCCGTGACCGGAAGTCATGGCCCTCAAGCCGTTTATTGACCTTTTGCGCGTAATCAAACTGTTTTTCAGTAAGGGGCAACACCCTTACCTGTTCTGGCGCCAGCCAGAAAGGAAAAGCTCCACCGTAGTGTTCAACCAGGATACCGAAAAATCTTTCCAGCGCGCCGAGCAAAGCGCGATGGACCATGTACGGCCGGTGCTCTTTCCCGTCTGAACCCACGTACTTGAGATCAAAACGTTCGGACATATTGAAATCAAACTGAATCGTGCTCATCTGCCACTCGCGGCCAAGCGCGTCCTTTATCTTGACGTCTATCTTAGGCCCATAGAATGCGCCGCCGCCGTCGTCGAGTTCATAGGGAACGCGTTCAGCTTTAAGCGCCGATTCAAGCGAGGCTGTTGCCTGGTCCCACCTCTCCTGCTCTCCGACAGCTTTCTCGGGCCGGGTTGACAGAAAAGCCTTGAAATCCTTCATCCCAAAAGAGCGCAGCATTTTTAAAGCAAACTGAAGCGTGTACTGCACTTCCGCTTCAATGTTTTCCGGGGCACAGAAAATGTGCGCATCATCCTGCGTAAAACCGCGCACTCGCAGAAGCCCGTGCAAAACACCGCTTTTCTCAAAACGATATACTGTTCCCAGCTCAGCCCAGCGTAACGGCAGTTCCCTGTAGGATCGCTTGCTATTCTTATACACTGCGATATGAAAAGGACAGTTCATAGGTTTCGCGAAATACTCCTCTTCATCAATGATCATCGGCGAGTACATGTTCTCACGATAAAACCCAAGGTGCCCTGATTTTTCCCACAATCCGGCCCGGCCTATATGCGGGGTGTAAAGGATTTCGTAGCCGGCCCGAAAATGCTGTTGCCGCCAGAAGTCCTCTATTACGGAACGGATTCTTGCGCCGCGAGGATGCCACAGAACCAGCCCGGGGCCAATGTCATCCTGAATGCTGAAAAGGTCCAGTTGCTTTCCCAGCTTGCGGTGATCCCTTTTCCCGGCTTCCTCCATCTGCTGAAGCTTCTGTCTGATTTCCTTGGAGGAACCCGCGACTATTCCATACAGTCTCTGCAGCATGGAATTTGTTTCGATCCCTTTGAAATAGGAACCCGCAACGGAGGTTATCTTAAAGGCTTTGATCTGGCCTGTGGACTCGAGATGCGGCCCGGCACACAGATCCATGAAGTCGCCGCTCTTGTAAAAAGTGATTTCCTGGTCCCCCGGGATATCAGCAAGACGGTGGAGCTTGTACTCCTGGCCGTGTTTTTCCAGGTAGGCCTTTGCTTCCTCCCTGCTCATCGCCAGCCGCTCGAATGGATGGTCCTCGCTGATAATGCGCTTCATCTCTTCTTCAATACGGGGAAAGTCCTCAGGGGATAGCCGGTGAGGAAGATCAAAATCGTAATAAAAGCCATCGTCTGTGGCAGGACCGATATCCAGCTTGACGTTATCATACAGCCTGCAGACCGCTGCTGCCATTACATGCGCCGCACTATGACGCATACACTCAATGTCCAATTGATCGCCTCCATTCATTCAGATTTACGCAAAACCACCTCTTGCCCGCATATCTCACAGAATTCCTGCTGCG
>CAYTRK010000145.1:0-6398 GCA_964440205.1 uncultured Victivallaceae bacterium | reverse complement strand
AAACCCACACGAAATTATTTTCTCAGCCTCCCTTCGAAACACCCCATAAACATTGCCTTTTATGAAAGCCCCATTTCAGGGGTGGCGGTTTGCTAAGACCTCTGTTTATATTATCGGGGATATTCAAGGAAGCCGCCATAAACGATATTTCAGGCTCCAGGCAACGGCAAAAAAGAGAGAATGGTTAACCTGATCTATTCACGCCCCGAGTTTGCCGCAATTACAACCTGCCCCCATAGCATGGCGACGGCAGGTCCATAGTCCTTCTTCAGTTTCCCTCCGAACAACTTGCGAATCTGCTCGGCTTTTTCATGAATAGATCAGGTTCGAGATCAACCTTTGTTCATGTCCCCCTGCGTCCTACGGCCACACATACTCCGGTCATGAAGAAGAATTTACTGTTTCGTGTTTCTTCTTCCAGGGTCAGACATAGCGCATCCATCTCTTTCTTCTGCTTAACAAGAGAAGCCTTGTAACCCATGGCCATCCGGAACAGTAGCGAAAAGGATGTTGTTGCCGAGCTGAAAGTCCGAGTCTGAAAGGTGTCGAGGGTGAGCTGCGCGGCATTCATCATGTGGGGCAGTTTTCGCCCTATGTATCGATCACCACCCTTCGAGGCTTGTTTTGCCCGAGCCGCTTCAATAAGCGTGTCGAGTTCCGGTCTCGAAGGATATGTAAGAATGAGGCCGTCATCGCTGTCGACAATGACAATCTTTCCATCGGGAGCGAGCAGGGATGCGGCGTTGCGTAAAGCCTCAACGGGATCCGGCAGATGTTGAAAGAGAAACCGAGCGTAAATCAAGTCGAAGGTCCCCAGAGACTTTGGCAGCGCCCCGGCCTGGTGACATTCAAAGGAGAGGTCAGGCTGATCATTCTGCTGCGGGAAAATCCCGGGGTCGGCATCAACCCCTATGACTTCGCCGCCCGGCCCCACTTGCTTTGCCAGCGCTCGGGTTAGTTGCCCGGTTCCGCAGCCCAGGTCCAATACCCTGGAACCTGCCGTTGCGCCAAAGGAGATGAGCGAATGAATTTCCTCTTCCAGGATAAACCGGGCTTGTTCTTCCAGGCGCGCGCGTTCGACACCTGAAGCATCCAGTTCTTTCATTCTGTAACTGCCGTTGGCAACTGCGCACATGATGAACCCCTCTTCTGATTACGGTTTGAAAAGAAGCCTCATAGCCACATGTTTCTTGAGGCGCTGAACAGGATTTCTGTTTCCCATGAAAAGCTTGCAGCATTTCGTCCTGCAAAGCCGGGCATCCATATGAACATACCACGGAGCGCTTCGGAGCTTCTTCGGGGAGAGAATAGCCAGAAGCGTATGGGCCGTAACAAGACTGGCGCAAAGCTTCACGCCGGCAATAGAACTCGGTCCCTTCCTGTTTTCCAGGTCTACAGACGACAAATCGAGATATTTCATATGATAGCCGGCAGGGGCAAATCCCAACAGAAGGTGAAGGACTTTCTCCTGCTCGGAAAGTGAGTCTCTGAAGTCGAAGTAATTATCAAAAGACATGCCGCCGGGTGTAAAGACAACCATGCCGGCGCCAAATCCGGAAGGAAGAGCGGCGAGAACAGCAAGCTTCCTCTCAAGCGCCCGGGTGATAAGCAGGCGGTGCGCGTCCGGCTCAAAAATATCCATCCCGTCAACAACAACGTCCAGATCCTCCAGGAAATCATCCACTGTTTCTTCCGATATGGCGTCCTCCATCACTTTCATTCTGAGCTCAGGATTAATGTCCCGAGCCATTGCGGCCATTACATGGGCCTTGGATTGGTCCAGCGTGGAGGTCATAGAACCACATTGCCGATTGAAATTCTTGAGTTCGAACTTGTCGAAATCCGCGATAGTGAAAGCGCCGAGACCGGTTCGCGCCAGAGATAGAAGGTATTCACCGCCCACCGCTCCCATTCCTGCGATCCCGACACGACATTGCCGCAGGCGAGCCAGCTCCTCCTTCTTAATCAGGCCGACATTGCAAGCAAAGGCTTCATTGTAGTTGAACATGTTTTCCATTTTGATGAAATATTGAATTTGCTGGAAAAAGTTTCTGTACGTTTGACGCTATTTTGAAAAAGCCATGATTTCCGCTCGGAAATAATCTTATCTTCGCAGAAGAAATGATGCAAGTTCCTACTGCCTCGGCGACGAGCGAAATGTTCCCGGTAGCGATTCTCAGCCAACCGCAAGTCCAGACGACAGAAACTGACTGGACAGCCGGTGCGCGGACTAACGCGAGGTGCATGGCTCACTTCATCAAAAAGAAGAAGCTTTTGGTAGAAGCTGATATGGTGCGCCATGACCGATGCAAGCATGTCAGAACCGCCCATCATATGTCGAGCCGTCAACCAGGCCAGCCGGAAAAGCTCCATGAGCACGGGTATGGCTTCCCTGGAATTTGATGTGTCAACAGCCATGGAAGCAATTTCACAGATCGAACGGTTTTGAGATCGAAGGGATGACAGTATATCCGGGTAAATCCTATCAATTGGAAGACGCTTGGAAGAGTCGGGGATAATCCGGAGTGTGCCCACAGCCTGTCCGCGCGACTTTACGAGGAACGTCCTGGCTCCTTCCACAAAGTCAAACGCGTCCGGTTGGTTGGAACCGGCGGAATTGTAGCCTCTTTCACTGTGCATCCGTTGGACAAGCTCGACTGCCTGGCGCTTTCTTTCGGCATTGTCAGCCAGACACATCGTGAAAGCGTGTTCGGGCCCGAATGAGTATGAGTCAAGATACGTGTGAAGTGAGCTCTGATGCGATTTATACGAATAGCGGCTCATGATATCTCTCCTTCCTGGTTTCACACGCTTATTCGCAAAAGGACGTTAAATGTTAGCAAGAAATTTCAATTTTTTCAGCGCTCGCAGCTTGCGTGGATGAAGCCTTGATTCAAAAGGTCGAAAAAAAACAGACAGCGTGGGCAGGTAAATCCAGCGAACAGGTCAGCTTGGCAAAACTGACTCTTCCTGACTTCATGAGTTGCGGGCAAAACTTGCGGCGCCCGAACTCCGGATCAATCAATAATGCAGGTTGTTGATTCTGTGATATTTATGCGCCTACCTTCCTCTAGGACAGCAGTTTCGGGCGCGGAAGGAATGTCGGCGATGAAGTTCCTGAAAATTTCGTCGGGCGACAGGGGGCGACCATATATTTCTGCGAAAAGGATGTCGGTTTGTGGCGGAAGAGGAACCGCCCCTTTTCCAGGGGCGCTGGGTAGCAACTGAATCTCAAGCGGCGACCTGGATATGAACTTATTCAGCCATGGCCAATTTTTCTCGGAAACAAACTGCCCGTTACTGTAGAAGCTTGCTTTGCGCACACCTTTGTCATCTGAAAGCACACAGGTCAGATGACAGGCCTTTCCCGCAAGAGAAGTGAAGCCGTCACTTGTGTTGTCGTGGAATTTGCCTATCGGAGATTTAAAAGTCATAATCGTATGCATACGGTCTTTGGGATGCGCCGGACCGGAGTACTTGAACCAGATTTCAAAAGTCAGGCCGTTGCTCTTCTTCCATGCGTTGGCGAGCGCCCTTCTGTTGTCGACAAGGCAGAGATCACGGGTATCTTGCGTAGAAAAAAAGAGTGAAGCTATCCTGCCATCGGTTACCCGTTCAGGTTTCTCTGGAATACTACAGAAATAATTCTGCAGGATATCTTTGTGGCTTAAAGGACGGTCGTAGATGGCGGCCAGATGCAGTTCGGTTTCAAGAGGTGTGGGAATACAGTCCCTGCCTGTCTGCCCAGGGAATATGCGCAAGTCCGCGTGCCCCGAACGGGATGCCAGCAATCGGGATATCATTGAGCCATCGATCGTTCGAGTTAGAAGACCATTGCTGTAGATACGGACACGGCCGCCGGAGGAGCTTTGATCGAACACGCAGACAGCGTGGCTAAGCTCTTTTGTTTCGCGACTGAAGGCCTGTAGTCCGCTCACATTAAAGGAGCCGACGGACGTATCAAGAGAAAGGATGGCCGGCTCGGGCTTGTCGAGGGCCTGCTCTGGGCCCGGGTATCGGGTCCACAATTCAACCGTGAAACCCCGGTTCTTTTCCCACGCCTGCCGCAGCCGGTCCTGCTTGTCGACGGCGGTGATATCGTGACCGCGCACATGGTCGCTGTATCGCTGGAGTTCTCGATTTTCCGGTGTTGAGAGCATCCAATCCGGATGTTCTGTTTGTCGATTAGGAATGTAATCCCCTCGGCCATCAGAGCCAAGAAACAAGGCCAGCATACCTTCACGAAAACGACCGCTTGCAGTGTCTATCTTTGTGAGCGCAATGTTTTTGAATTCAGCGCCAGTGTTCGCGGTTCTCAAACCGGGTCCGCACGGGCTCGGAGTCGGACGGTTGGCGGGCAGCATAATGTTATGGGACGCCGAGCGACTTGAATTGTCTTCCGAAGGCAAGATTTCCACAGTCGGCAACTTGATATTACCCCTTGGATCCATCTGAAAGAGAATATTGACATCAAACCAGCCCTTATATCCACCACTGACATATTTCTGCAGCTCGCGATCAAAAAGCATGCCGCGCGACTGGCTCGAATCATAATAGAAGACAGGTCCGATCGCAGATTCGGGTCCGAAATTCAGAGGGCGAAAAGAAAAGGAAAAAAGGCCGTTTCTGCAGTTCGGTTCTCCCAGCAGAAGTGTGCTCTGACCTTCTGCTTCATGTTGCAGAACCGAGAAGGTTGCATTCTCTGTCTTGATTTCCCATGCGCCTTCTGTCACGAGACAATGCGGAGAGTTCGTTGAGTGAGCTTCAGCCTCCATGGATTCGTCCGGAGCTACACCGGGATCCAGCCCCAACCGGGACATCCATGACAGTCGATCGGAAGTCCACATCTGAGGCCCAACAGCCACGCATGGAGTATCCCCGACAAAAACAGGCCGGGCCTGTTGGCCTTCCCGAAGATAAGCCCGGGATCGCTCGGTGTGTGACACAAGGGTTCTCCCTTTGAGCAGAGAAATCACTTCCTCCTGACCGGCATTTGCCAGCACGCGGGTACCGAGTATTTCCGTGGTCAGCCGGCCTGATCGAATCAATAGAGGTTTGTGCTGTTGAGGAGCTTCTACAAATATCAGACCCGCCTTGTGTCGAATGTCCTTGCTTCCCGACTCTTTTGGAACAGGGAATTCCGTCGACGAGCTTTCGGCCATGGCTATCATTGTATGATCCGAGTACTCAAGAAGGCAAAGAGACTTCTGAGCCGTTGAAACCGTGTTGCCTGTTACCCGCACAGATCCGATTGTCCTTTCAATTCGAGGTGTGTGATCGGCTTGACTGAAAGCGAGTTGCCCAGAAGAAAGCCGAGATGTCCTGAAAAAGAAAAGACCAACAATGATAGTAATGCCCGCGGCAGCCGCCAGTGGGGCCATCCATGTCAGTCGGCTGAAGCGGCGTCTCCGTGCGGCACCAATTTCCCCGCCAATTTCGCCCTGCGAGCGCACAAGCTCGACCAGCATGCCTTCACGCCGGGCGAGGCGTACCAGTGAATCGACCGCCCCCGGTTTTTTGAGCATCGCCTGAAAGTCAGCAAGTTCGGCTTCGGAAAGCTCTCCGGCGAGATATCTCAGCGCATTTTCCTGGAATCTATTTCTTTTCATCATGCTATCTCATTTCCTGGCCGCCCCAGTTTCGCATCTATGCAGTCCATCAGAGTATTTCTGGCCCGCGTCATGGCAACGGAAATTGAGCGAACGTTCCAACCCAGTTGTTTCGCGATGGCGGGCAGGGCTGAGCCTTCGAAGTAACGCATATGGAACATCTTCTGGATTTTCCCGCTTAACTTCTTAAGGCATAGCCGAAGGGCTTCTTTTTCTTCAAGAGGATCTTCATCCCACACAGGGCTGTCCGCTATCTGTTCAATAATCTCGGGATCTGTCAATACCGTCTTGCTCCGGGAAGATTTACGCCAGTACTGACGAGCTTTATTCCTCGCAATACCAAATGCCCATGATCGAAATGAGTATTGCGGGTTGTAGGTATCCCACTTCTCAAAAATCACCACCCAGGTTTCCTGGAATATATCCTCTGCCGCGTGCACATCGCTGACTAGTGTAAGAATGAAGCCGTACAGGGCCGTACGGTGTTCCATGATCAGTTCAGTCAAATGACTATGATTTTTCTCCACAAAAAGACTCCTGGCTGTATTTATCAGTTCTTCGCCCCTGATGGGCAAATGTTAGCATGTGAACTTAAAAAATAAACGATTTCGAATGGGCATGGCTTTAACCCGGATTAAGAATTAACCCGCATATCTCACAAAATTCCTGCTGCGAACGCGGAAAGCGCCACTGCGAAATCCTGTGAGATATGCGGGTTAACTCGACCTCAAAATCGGATCAATTGTGTCCAGAACCCAATCAGGCGCCGAAGATCCGCCCAGGCCGGCA
>CAYTRK010000144.1:0-6405 GCA_964440205.1 uncultured Victivallaceae bacterium | reverse complement strand
ACGCCGTCTCAGTAACCACCAATATAACCTGGACGGCCCTGAACCTGCTCAGTGGTTCCGATCAGCTCATCCGCGAGTCCGACTCTCTTATGTTCACCGCTCAACCTGCCGGAGCTACCAACGGGAGTGTAACGGTGCAGGTATCAAGCGGAACCAATACCCTCACCAACGTGGTTACCACCATTGACCAGCATGTCATATTCGAATTTGCTTCCTCAGGCGACTATACCGTCACCGGAACCTACAGCAATCAGACCGGAACCACCAACGGCAGCGTGGACATCACAGTGGTTGGCGGCAGTTTCCCGAAAGCCATGCCAGTCACATACAGCACGAACGTAATCGGCGCCTCCGACGCTTCCATACTTATGGACGATGTCATGTCCCTCTCTGCCAGACCCGATGACGCCACAAACGGGACCATGACCATTGAAATCCTTGAAGGGACCAATGTGTTGACCAACGTGGTCACCAGCGTGGGCAACCCCTACGAACACACCTTTGATGAAGACGGCCTCTATACCGTTACCGGTTCCTTCAGCAACCAGACAGTCACGACCAACGAGACCATGCAGGTTACCGTCTCAGACGGCCCTTATCCCGGCTATCGCCCCGCATGCCTGCTCGGCTCCACCCGCACCTGGAGCTGTCCGGATATGCCGCTTGAAAATGTGACGCTTCACAGCGACAGCACAGTCACTCTCTCTGGCGACAATCAATCAATAAAGATCAACGCCTCTAAAGTCAATAAGCCCCACTGCATAGTCGCCCGCCTCGGCGATGACGGCCCTGTCCTCGACAGCGCCCGGCTCGCCCCCTTCTGGATTCAGGCCGCAGTGGACGGCTACATGTGGGTAGTGGAACGCTATGATGACAGCGCCCTCTGGGAAAACCGGATGGTCACCAAAAACGTTCCCGACGACGTTGACATTAAGCTCTCAATAGTAACCGGTGGCGTAACTTTCGATGACATGACCCTGACCCGCTGGCTGACCACGCAGGACATAGATGAGATCGGCGAATACAACTTCAGGATGATCCGCCCCAACTCTGTCGGCTCCACCTGCCACACAATCAAGTCATACCAGGACGACGTTTACCTCGGCCAGGCCTACTACTCCGGCGTCCTGATGCCGGATGAATAGGACGGGATTTGTCTTAAAGCAGTTCTATATTATGAAAAACAGGAATGTGAAATCAAAAAAGGGGGTCATGTCAACAGCGACATTCTTATCCGCGTCGGTTGTGGCGATTTCGGGAATTTTGTTGACTTTGAGAGTTCTGGCAGCCTGTAATCCAGCAGGCACTTGGGAAGCAACGATTTCAGGTGAAGAATTCGTATGTTTGGATGGAATTGCGACTTTCGTTTTTTCTGTCTCTGACGTGCCAGATGGCGAAAGCATCACATTACATATGGGACATACCGGTGATGGTAGGGCCAAATTCGTTGATAATGGCAGCGAATACGACAGTATTATTGTCGATTCCGATGCCATTCTGACGGTGAAGGGAATACACCAGAGCGGTATAAACAAAGACGTCTATGTCAAAATCGACAATCCTCCCGGCGTTGATCCGACGCCTGAAGATTGCTATTTTTATTTCAATGTGTTGAATATTAACATTACACCTGACTACATTTCTGTGCCAACCAACAATACGAATACAGTCACGTACAATCTGGCGGCTGATAGTTACGCGCCCGGAGGCGTAACATGGTTGCTTGATCCTTCCGGTCTTAATGACGGTGCAAGTATTGTTGCTTGCACAGATAGCAGCGTTGAAATTGAAACAGGAAGCATACAAACTAATTACGTTGTAAGCTGTTTTTCAGACGATGATGCCAGCTGCTCAGCTGCAGCTGTTCTGGAAGTAGAGTGTTGCGTACCCGGGAGGAGCGAGGATGTCACGCTGACTCTTGCTTGCGGGGGTAGGTGGCGTGATTGGGATGAACCTCACCATGCATGGACCGATTCAGAAACTTTTGCTCCTGCAATAATTTCAGAACTCGTGGAATTAGTTTTAGACAGAATTGTAGGTCTCAATGTGTCATTACCCACATATGACACAGCATTTGCAAAACTTTACCTGAACAAGTGTTGTATCGATGATAACCTATCTTGTTGGCAGATCGGGCAATACCGGTATAGAAGCAAACGCCACGAAGGCTCAGCGTCAGTTGGGGCATCTGTTAGCGCGGGTGGGCCAGCAAATCCGTTAGACGATGCGTTTCATGGATTTCTAGGTGATATTGCAGCGTTACTGGGTGGCACAAGTGACGATAAATACCAAGCTGTGCATGATTTCATTGAAGCAAAACTTCCTGACTTTGAGGGAGCGAGCATCTCTCTAAATCACATTATAGATGATTGGAAGAGTTGGGAGTCAGACGAATGTATAGGATGCTTCCTCCCCGTCAATCCTTGTCATACGGGTATCAATAGGGTGTGGGGACATGGGCAAGTTGGAAATGTCAGCATCCCCAATAGTATTGGAGGTGTAACCATTCCTGTTGTGGGTGGAACCCGCGTCATATTGCTTGACTTGTACGGCTTTCGAAAGTGGTGGGGCTATCGAATAGGCAATACAAATACACGAAAGACGCGTCATGGTGGTCACGCCGGCTTTGGATGGAAGTTGTTCGGAAGTCCTTGGGTGATTAACTATCACCCAGGACTAGCCCCCGATTCAGAGGACGGCGAGCCGGAAACAGTAGACCTTTGCATGTAAAAGCAGGAGGCTAGGATGTATAGATGTTTAGGTGTTTTTGTGTTGATTTTCTCAATCATGCACGGTGGGTATTTTAGCATGTGTTTGGCTGGCACCACGGCCAAAATTACGAACCGGGAGCCAAGATTGTTTGGACCTTTGGCAATGCTTCGCGGGGAGCTTCTTGCCACCGGTGATGACAATCCGGAGATTGTTGTTTTTTGGGGCGCACACGACGGCGACACAAACATAGCCGCTTGGTCTCAAAGCATTATTGTAGGCCATAGAACAGCGGGGACCTTTTCGGTATCCGCACATCCATTGAGAGTTGGTTCAAATTATTATTTCAGGTGCTACGCACTCAACTCCGCCGGTCAGTCGTGGTCACCATCTTCTACAGTATTTAGGGCTGAAGGTGCATTTGATCAGGACGCTATCGGCTTGCTGCAAGAGTCACAAGAAGCAAAATTTCTTCAGGATATGGAAAACCAAGGGGCTGAAAAGGAGGCGTTGGCCTTGATGCAAGAGGATTTTACTTTTGCACGAAGTAACGCTGTAATTTCAACCTGGCAAGAATACGTGACAGAATTCAACGTGGATATTTTGGAACCGGGGCTTGTTTTTGATGTAAGAGAGAATTTAAGCGATTGTGAGTCTTCGGGTACTAATCGTTTTCACTGTTGGCTTCATGCGTGGTTCGAGCGAGAGCCATCGAACCTTTTTTCATACGCTGACTCGAGTGGATCCAATGTCCTTGCGGGCGCGGGCTTGACGCCAACTAATGCCAACGTAGGCACTTGGATGTATTATACGAATCTCACAAAGTCCACGCTGCTTTTCACGGCAGAGAAGACCTGGCAAGACTCGTCGTATAAGTTGTTTTTTTATCGGCGTGAGCACCCTTTTGATCCAACGAATCATTTTGTGACATTTGGCGAGGTGGTCCTGAAACAGAAGGATTCCGAATGGTTTTTTACTGGTGATATGGAACTCACTCGATTCGGGAGATACTTTTTCTATGCTGGTGTCACTTCTCTTGCAATGGGCCACTATACAAACGTCTTTGAAGTTATGAAAGAAAGTCAATTTCCTGAGCATTTTTACACGATTGAGTGACATGCGAATTATAAGCCGAAGTTTGAACGAAAGGTTATAAAATGAGTTTGTTGAGAAAAGGGAAAAGCTCTTCCTTCCTGTTTGCCATAGCCCTCTCCACCGTTGCCTTGGCCATCGCCACCGTGACAACCCTGCACTCGACCCTCACCTACGCCGCCTGCAACACGCCGGAAGGACAACTATATGATTTGGTAGCCACGAATGCGCAGCCCGAAACGCCTGTCTATATCTGTGTGGATTCTCAAGAGACTTTCAAAGCACAGATTATAGATGTGCCTGCGGTTGCGCCCAACCAGGATTACGACTACGAGTTTTTGAAAGGTGGGGCCGTTGAGTGTTCCGGCGCTAAGACATACGACACATACTGCGAGTGTACGCTGAGCTGGGATGAGCCTGGAGAGAAGAGCGTGACACTGGACTTTGAGGATGAATATACGCAGGGCAACGTCTGCGCAGGGAGCACACAGTGGATCGTCCACGCGCTTCTTGTAGAAGTAATGCCCCAGGCAACTAGTGTGTGCGCTCAGGCAGGCAATACTACTGTTTTCAACCTTTCGGGCAGCAGCTATGCTCCCGGTGGAGTAGACTGGAGCATCCATCCCGCGAATGGTGCAACAATATCGTCAAGTGGTGAAGTAACGCTAGGCGGGGTGGGTACGAATTACACGATCACCGCTACCTCGCAGGATAACCCCAGTTGCTCTGACACAGGAACGTTGAATGCAATTTTGATAGACGTTACCCCCGCAAGTACTGCCGAATGCGCAAACAGTACAAGCGGCGTGCATTTTTCCCTGACCAACAGCTATGCTCCCGGTGGAGTAGACTGGAGCATCCATCCCGCGAATGGTGCAACAATATCGTCAAGTGGTGAGGTAACGCTGGGCGGGGTGGGTACGAATTACACAATCACCGCTACCTCGAAGGATAACCCCAGTTGCTCTGACATAGGAACATTGGAATCGATTCTAGTTGACATTAAACAGGAAGAAACAAATCTGTGCCACAAGGTGGCGGACGCGTCACTTGAGCTTAAAAGCAGCAGCTATCTTGATGGAGGCACCGTCAAATGGAAGAGCGATCTTGACGGTGAACTGGGCAGTGGGGACCCTTTCACTTTCAACCCAAGTACGCTAACCCCCGGTGAGCATGTTTTCACCGCATATTCCAGTCTTCTAAGCAACTGCCTCGACGAATGCATAGTGAGAATAGTTGAGATGGAAATATCAAACAATGACTGTGTTGAGATTGGTGGTGCCATCACATTCCAGGCTAAGGTAACACCCTCGTCTTTTGTTGGCGATATAGAGTGGAGCCTTACAAGCAGAGATGGTCCATGTTCTTCGGTACAGGTAAATGCTACTCCCAATACCCCAAGTACTTCGGGAAATGTCAGCAGCTACAAAGTTGACATAGAAGATGACAGCGGTCTAGGCTGGATTCAGGCCAAAGCATTCATAGACGATCTCAATTGCAGCGTTGAGTCACCGGAGGTGAAAGTAACCTGCTGCTGTCCGACACCTCAAGGCCCATGCTCTACATCGGGCTCTGGTAGCTCAACATGTTCATCCTGTCAGGGCAGCGGTGGAAGCTCCTGTCAGGCCAATAAGTGCGTATTCTTCAGGTTCAATCTCGGTAAGTCCAGCATGGACAGAAATGCCGGATATCTTTATGCGAAAGCCGAGAAACCAAGTCTTTCACTGGCGAAGCCGACAAGCCTGTTCTATACAGGAGACATTGAAGTAGTAGATTTTATAAATAGCACTAACGGAACCTATCAGGTCAGGTCCCCTGAGGTTCTGGCCGATGTAGTCGCGATAAATGAGTTCAAGTATGAAGTCCGGTTTTATTACACCGAAGACGTTACGCTGAACGCTCAAGGGCATTATGACTCGCCTGAAGATCCCTTTGTTTCATACATTGTCGAAAATCCCGCTGCATCCACCAATGATTACAATACGCTTGTGATTAGCGATGTAAAGGGTGCTGAGACCAACCTCCTGAGCCGTTTTGTGTGGGATGAGAGCTCAAATACCTGGGAGCTTCACAAAGGTCAGATAGACGATATCAAGGTCATCCGAAGTCGTACCGTAGATTCTGACGGCACCAATACGCTAATTACATCGATTACAATGGATGGAGCCAGCAATACCGTACTCAAGGCCGAAGATTACTATTACAGTTTTCCATTCGGGAAAAGGCAGACCAAGAACATAAGAGATCCTGAAAACACCGCGCTTACCTCCACATACAGCTACTACACCAACGCCGCCAATGCCGGAAGCTACGGCAAACGCAGCATGGCCGTGAACCCCGACGGTTCATGGACCCGGTATTATTACAATCCAGACGGACTTAAGACCGCAGTCGTTGCCACCCTCAAAAACGCATCAACCAATGCTCCGGCAGATCAGACAAGGACAACCATATACAGCTACTCATCAGTCGATGGCAACGATGACCTCTCTATTTACTCACGGACACCCCGAACAACAATCGAGAAGATCCAGGATGAGACCGTCTCGAAAACCTACTATGCCTATTACCTGGACAACGGCGAAAAAGTCAAGATCACCGAAC
>CAYTRK010000143.1:0-6426 GCA_964440205.1 uncultured Victivallaceae bacterium | reverse complement strand
TGAACACGGCAAACATGGATATCACGGGCGATATTCCAAGTGTAAACCCTATATCCGAAGCCAACAGAAAGGCTAAACCCAACGCAGCAGGCATGATTTCAGGGGAAGTCAGCGCTTGAGCCCCTGTGACTTTGGTCAGTTCCGGAAACTTTGCCGACAATGCCGAAAAATCAAACAAAAGGGGTATCTGCGGAAACCCGGGAAACCATGAATTCAACCCGTTCAGCATCATTAATGTAAACGGAATTGAAGCGCCTATCCAGAACATCCGATTCTTGAACAGCTTGGTGTCGCCTTTGTCATCGCGCTCCAACAGCGATGACGCTACCTCTGCAAGGGGATAGCGAATTCGTTCTTTCTCCGCCCATTGACGGTGTACGATCATGGCCAGACAAATCACACCTACAAGCATGAATGCAATAATGCTGACCCACACTTTAATCGGCGCGCCCCATGCCGACCACGGCACCTCGTCCAGACCGATCGGATTGCCCTCAGTCCCCATCGCAGTGATATAATTATCCACAATTTCGGGGCTGTCTTCGCCTTTGTTGGGCAAAGTTGAATCGGGAGCATATCCCAGGATATCTTTCTGCTGCCAACCGGGTCGGCTTCGTTCAAGCTGCATTGGATGTATAAGCGATTTCGGAAAGTATCTCATAAGGCCGGCATCCGCAATACCGCAACCAATAAGAGTAAGCGAAAGAATCAGCGCCAGCTCACCAGCGCTGAATCGAAGACCTTTGTGAATCCGTCTGAGAAGAGGATTTATCACGGCCACAAACACAATTAGAGCGCCGAAAACGCTGACCGGCAGATTTCCTCGCACCAGCCCCCACATACCGGGAACATGCTTTGACGTAAAAGCCCCGCCAGCGCCCATCAGAACAGCCATGATAAGGCCTATTATGATTCCTCGTATAGTCATTTTAAGAACCTGTTTCCCTTCGTCCTGAAATCAAGAGGCCTAGACACTACGAAATCATTATCCCCATAACAACAAAAAAATAGCGAACAATCTTTTTTTTTACTTTTACAAACATCCTTGAAGTATGTTTGAACCCATGGTATAGCATTTTCGAAATGAACTTCACGTCAAACATGTCCAGCCGCCGGGGTGGCGAAATGGCAGACGCACCAGACTCAAAATCTGGCGGTGGCAACACCGTGTGGGTTCGAATCCCACCCCCGGCATTCCAGTTTCAATCGAAAATTTTAATACCGCCAGCCGGTAAAACAGCGCACCACTGACTTTCGGCAATAATTCACGTTACTCCGCAAGAAGCCCGGAAGATACCCAGGCATCTATTAGAGTTGTGCCACGCAACCATTCGGAAAGACAATCGCTCAGCTCCTCAGGCCGAAGATTCTCATCTGCCAGATCATCAAAGTCCGCCCAGAGAAACTCAATGTAATCCTCTTCTGACTCCGGGTTCGAAAGGGAAGAAAAAGATGGAATAACCGTTTCAAATACAAGGTTAATCTCGCAGCACGTCTCCTTCCCGCGCTTGTAACAGTGTTCGACTCCGCCCAGAAAACGCCTCACCTTCGAGTCTACGCCAAGTTCCTCTTCAAGTTCCCTGGCCAACGCCACCCGGGCCGGTTCACCAAACTCAACGTGGCCGCCCGGAAGATATGTGTTCCAGGCTCCTTTACTATGGCACAGAAGAAGTTTATGGTTGTCCACCACAACAGCCCTGCTTATCACTTCTATCGCCCCGTTTCCTTCGTTCATACTACTCCTTTCCAATATCTCCTGCTCTCCGTAACAGCTTTTTCCGGTTTTCAAGAACCCAGCCACTGAGAAACACCGACCCGCAAATACATGCCACCCCTCCCTGTTCTTCCGCATTCTGCACAGCCTCAGAAACAGCTTTCTCACGAGTGCATGTTACAACATCGCACCCCTTCTCCCTGGCAATCCCGGCAAGCAATCTTTTATCCATAGATCTCTCATTCGGCACATCCACGCACCAGATACGCGCAATCCTGCTCATCCATTCACGAAGAAAACCCCTCGCATCCTTGTCTTCGCACATCCCGAGCGCCATAAATAGCGGGGCCTTGCCAAAACGCCTCCGAACTGCATTGCAAAGCGCGCCTGCGGCAGAAGGGTTGTGAGCGCTGTCCAGCACGATTGGCGGACGTTTGCAGAGAACCTCGAACCTTCCCGCCCATCTTGTCTGTTCGATACCCTTTTTCAAAATTCGGTCAGGAATGGCTACATCAAATATCTGTTCGAGTTGATCGATAGCGACAATGGCGCATGCGAGATTTCCTGCCTGGAAATCTCCAGCCAGGGGCAGGTTGATGACACCGGGCGATCTGTTCGCGGTCTCAACTCTGACTTTCTGCCCGGATCCTTTCCTTTCAACAACGCTTGTGGAGGAAATCTCATCAACACAAACAACAGAAACGCCCTCCTGTTCCGCCTTCCTCCTGATAACCGCCTCGGCTTCAGCCTGCATTCGGCTGTACACCACAGGCGCACCAGTCTTGATTATACCAGCCTTTTCCCCGGCTATTTTCTCTACGCTGTCCCCGAGATACCGCGAATGCTCCAATGAGACCCCGGTAATGACGGAAACAAGGGGCTGCACCACATTAGTCGCATCCAGACGCCCGCCCATTCCCGTCTCTATCACCCCGATGTTGACCCTCTGCTTCCGGAAATGCTCGAAAGCCATGGCAGTTACAAACTCAAAAAACGTGATACTTCGCCTTAAAGTCTTCTCTACGCCTTCTGCACACTCTTCCAGCCGTGCAGCCAGCTCCATCGTATCGCCTTCGCTAAGTTCTCTCCCGTCTACCCGGATACGCTCTCCGAACCTGACAAGATGCGGGGAAGTGTACAATCCGGTCCGAAAACCCGCTGCCTGCAGGATAGAGGCAAGTATCGCGCACACCGACCCCTTGCCGTTGGTTCCGGCAACGTGAATAACCCGGAATTCGCGCTGAGGATTGCCAAGCGCCTCCAACAGCGCCATTTCCGCCTCAAGCCCCGGCCTTATTCCATGACTTCGTCGCGCATACAGGCGCTTCATAATCTCGTCATAATCATTCACATTCCCGCTCTCCCATTCCTCAATCTTCCCACGTTCCCTTCCCTACTCTATCCTGTCAAAATTCTCTTCTCTCCCCTCTCCCCTCTCCCCACAAGTCTAAAGTCTAGCCCGCATGTTTTCTTATCCGTACTCGTACACATACTCGTACACCCCTATCTCTTCCGTCTGACTCGGATACACTTAAACGCAATTCTTAACCGCCACCCTTAACCGTATACCCTATACCCTTACCCGCCTCACTTAACCGCTCGCTACTATTCGCGTGTACGAGTACGTGTTTCTTCGAGTTTGCCCGGCTTCTTGCCCTCTCCCCCACGAACGCACGGCCCACCAACTCACCAACTCACACTCTCCCCTCCCCCCTACCCCCTGGCAACGGTAACAACGTTCACCTCAACCGCTCCGGCCTCTTTCAAAGCCCTCGAACACTCGTTTACTGTCGCTCCGGTCGTCATCACGTCGTCAACAAGCAGAATTGATCTCCCATCGATCCGTTCCCTGCAAATGACACGAAAGGCATTCCTGACATTCCCCCGTCGCTGCCTGGCATTCAAAGCAACCTGGCTGCCAGTGTCCCGAATCCGGACCACGCTGTTGCCGTAAAAAGGCAACCCGAGCGAGCGGGCCAGATGCCGCCCGAGCAGCGCTGACTGATTAAAAGTCCGCTGTCTCTCCTTGCGGACAAACAAAGGTATGGGCACAACCGCGTCAATCAGTCGCGCATCATAATGAACATTAACACACGCCTCCAGATATTCCGAAAGATCACCTGCAAGCCACACATATGCGTTATACTTGAACTGCTGCAACGTCCGCTGAAGCGAGCCGAAGTAACGCAAGGCCGACCTGGCTCGGTCAAAATGCACATTCTCCCGCTTGCACCACCAACATGTATATCCATGGTACACATTCCCGTCAGCGGGATCGCCGCACCGCCCGCACGCAGGACCGGTTATCAACGCGAATTGCGAGCGGCATTGCCAGCAGATATGTCCGCAATGCGACTCGACTTGGCCGCCGCATGCCCCGCAGTACCGCGGATAGATAACGTCCAACAGGCTGGATGCAAGCTGCTTCATCTCCTATTCAAACATACTTTTCCAAAATGGGGCCCAACCTCGCCTTCGCCTCTTCAGGAATCGCTTCCAGAGCAGTCATCAAAGCAGCGCTGAGCGCATCCCCGCAGTCACACTTCCGTTCAGAAGGAAGAACCGGAAGAAGTTCCTTTATGATCTGTTTAGCGAGACTTGAATTTGCATTCAGGTTCTCCACCACCATTTCCACACTGACTGCTTCTTCCGATTCCTTCCAGCAGTCATAATCAGTCACCATCGCCAGCGCCTGGTAGCATATCTCCGCTTCCCTTGCCAACTTGGCCTCGGCCAGACTCGTCATACCTATGACGTCAAAACCCAACTTCCGGTAAGTGTTTGATTCGGCCTTTGTCGAGAACGCAGGGCCCTCCATATTCACGTACACGCCGCCGTCGACCACTTTGACATTCTCCGCCTCATTGCTTGCGCCCGCAATCTTCTTGCTGACTTCCAGTAGAATTCTTCTCAGGTCCGCACATGTCGGCTCACCAAAACCAATATGCGCCACGACACCCTGACCGAAAAATGTATGGTCTGCCGAGCGTTTTGTCCTGTCGAAGTATTGATCGGGAAGCACAACGTCTCTTGGCCTCAGGTCCTCATTCAGGCTTCCCACTGCGGAAACCGATACGATCCTCTCTACTCCCAGAGCCTTGAAACCGAATATGTTCGCCCTATGGTTCAGCTCTGACGGCAACAATCGGTGCCCCCGTCCGTGCCGCGGGAGAAAACACAATTCCCTGTCGCCGATCTTTCCGCAGATATAGCTGTCCGATGGTTCACCGAAAGGGGTGCTGAGATCCTCCTCTTTAACGTCAGTCAGCCCTTCCAATTCGTAAAGTCCGCTCCCGCCAATGATACCAAGCTTCATTAACACCTCCATTTCTTTTTCTATTCCCTTCTGCGGCACACAAATCTATGCCGATCGCTGCGCAGAATCCCGGGCATAAAACGGGTAGAGATCGGCGTCTGCTCCAGGTGGAATGTACTTCCAACGTTTATAACTCCACAACCATTTATTCGCGTTCGCGGCTATTTCCTTCTCCATAGCCCCTGCAATCCTTTCAGTTACCTCAAGATCGTTCATTCCTTCGGCGGAAGGCTCAAAACGATCAGAAACATAAGCCCGATATCTTCCGCCAGCTTCAGGAACACAGAACGCTACAATAACCGGAGCCCCGGTCCGGCAGGCCAGGATCCCCGGCGCGCGCGTCATAGGAACAGGCAATCCGAAGAGATCCACGAAGGCGCCGCCATCTTCGGGCAACGTATTCTGGTCGGCCAGCAGCGCCACACTTTCTCCGTTCCGCAACGCCTTGAGCAATCCCTTCACCGCTCCATGTCTCGGTAAAATCTTTTGCCCGGTCGCCTGCCTCATCAGGTTAAGCTGTCGGTTTACCGCCGCATTGTCAAGGTCTGCGGCCACACTGATCAGGGAGCTTCCCCGCAACGCCGTCGCAAGCCCCAGAACTTCCCAGTTGCCTAGATGCGCCGTCACTGCAACCGAGGGACCAGGGTCCAGTATTGCCTGCATCGAATTATCGAAGTCTACGTATCTTTCTATCCGCCTGGAACTGTGATTTCCGAACCAGAACAGGTCGAACAAGACAAGCGCAAAGGTCTGAAATGATTCCATACCGGTCGTCTGTATCCAGCGCTCAGAAGCGTTTGGAAAGGCTGTTTCCAGATTTGCGCGCGCTACTCTGCGCTCGCGCCCTGTTACCGAATAGCCGATTCGCCCCATGATCCCGGAAAGCGAAGTGATCGCGCATCGGGGCATATGCGGGATAACTGCCTGGCCAAGGCGGAAGAGCATTGCTTCCGACGAATGCCTGAATTTACTGGTTTTCATATATCACCTGCGCAGCACGGAAGCAAAACCGCCGGAGTGGCGCCACAGAATCTGTAAGATGTAAAGCAGTTCGTCGCAATATCAAATGGTAGGCCGTGACGGATTCGAACCGTCGACCCGTACATTAAAAGTGTACTGCTCTGCCAACTGAGCTAACGGCCCACATTCAAAACAGGAGGTTAGGCAAATGATTTAAACATGTCAACATTGCGTTCCACTTTCCCTCCTTCTCGTACACGCGAACCTCCCTTACTATCGCTTCTCGCCATGCCACCCGGGTTTCTGACGGATTTGTATCCGGTTTTGACGCCTTCAAGGGTTTTTACCGGTCTTCATGGGACTTCATGGAAATGAAGGGTGAACATTGGAAAACCCCTGTAAACATTGCTTTTTCCGCTTATATCAGGGGGTTTTG
>CAYTRK010000142.1:0-6434 GCA_964440205.1 uncultured Victivallaceae bacterium | reverse complement strand
ACTACGAAATGCGCTAGCCTGATCTATTCATGAAAAAAGCCAAGCAGATTGTAAGTTGTTCGGAGGTAGCACTATGTGTTTACAGCGTTGATTGGAGTTTTTAATATGTTTGGCATGATTTACACGGAATGAAGATGGCTTGGCTTTTTCATGAATAGATCAGGTTAAGAACGCGAAATTGCATTAATTTGGTTCTATCGCTGGGCGAGAATCGCTGGCTTTTTCCGGGTTCGGCTTGCATCCGATGCAGAAAGATCATAACCTGATCTTTTAATGAAAAAAAGCCAAGGTAGTGGTAAGTTGTTCGGAGGGGGACAATGTTTAAAGCTTTTATTTTAAGCTGCAGCCTCTTGCGAAAGGCTTTGCTGCAGGCGCTGGCCCCGCGGCCACGATCCTTGGGCCGACCCAGTGCGAAAAGAGTAGCAATGCTTCTCTTTTTTGTGCCCGTGTTTATCCTGGTGCAGGCGTTTCATTGGATCGGGTTTCTAATTGATGAGATACTTTTCCGGGGCTACCGCAAAACAAGCGTCGACAACGCCGTGTTCATAACAGGTGTGCCTCGCAGCGGCACCACAGTTCTGCATCGCACTCTTGCGCGCGACTCCCGTTTCACCACATTTTCCACCTGGGAACTTTTTTTCGGGCTATCCGTATCGGCGCGCAAAGCAATCATGTGCCTGGGCCGCATCGACAAATTCGCCGGTTCTCCTTTGCGACGTCTGATCAGCATGGTGGAACGCAAGCGAATGGCAAGTTTTAACCAGGTCCACCATACATCACTCTTCGAGCCCGAAGAGGACTATTTGGCGCTGTGCCCTATTATGTCATGCTTTATACTGGTTCTTCCATTCCCCCGACTGGATCTGCTCTGGAATATGGCTTATTTCGATAGAAGCATGCCTGAAAAGGAAAAGAGAATTATCCTCAAGTTCTACAAAACGTGTTTGCAGAAACATATTTATGTGCATGGTCAATCCAAACGCCTTCTTTCGAAAAACGCGTCCTTTAGCGGAGCCATAGGCTCGCTTTCGAAGGCTTTTCCCGATGCACGTTTTATATGTTGCACCCGCGACCCTGCTGAAACCATTCCGTCGGTATTGAGCTCAATGAAAAGCGGGATGAAAATGTTCGGTGTCGGATCAGAAGAAAGCCGCTTTAAGGAACGTATGGTGAAAACCATGAGGGAGTATTATCGCAACATCGAACAGGTAGCCGGAACCATGCCTTCTGATAGATGCGCAGTAATAGGGATCTCACAGATATCCGGCAACCTTGAAGGTACCGTGCGGGATCTTTATTCGAGGTTCCAACTGGATATTACCCCTCGGTTTGCAGAAGAACTGCGCCGCGCCGACAAGTCGGCAAAATCTTACCGAAGCACGCATGATTATTCTCTTGAAGAATTCGGAATCGACCCTGAACAGGTCAACATGAAATTCCGCCTCTCCCGCGAAAAAGCCAGAAACGAGAAAGTATTGTCAGGAGGTTTCGCAGCATGATCTCGTTGATGCAATCGCTATTGCCGCCAAAGCTTTGTTTGCCCCGACCGGATAAGTCTTTCACCAGGGAGAAGCACGAGGGCTTAAGAGTGACCATCTTTTCGGATTCAGGAGTGGACCGTAACGGAGTGGGCACCTACTACAGTGACCTGGTGAAACATTTATCCGGACGGGTCAGCATGGCACAACTGATCTGTGCGGGAAGCAATGAAGAGAAAGGCTTTGCTAGCCGGTGGCGGCTTCCGCTGCCTGGAGATTACACTCAACGGATCTGGATACCCCACACGCGCAGGGTAGAGTCAACCCTGCGTACATACACCCCGGATGTTGTGGTGTCGGTCACTCCCGGGCCATTCGGCCTTCTTGGCCTGTACTACGCCCGTCGCATGCAGGTTCCATTCGTCTGCGGCTTTCACACTCATCTGGAAGCTCTTTCCTGTATGTATTGGACCAGCATTGCAAGAAAGGTCAACCAGCGCTTTCTGGAATATGTCAATCAGCGTTTTTTTGAAAAGGCAGAGGCAGTGGTGACTAACAGCGGGGAAATGGCACGGCTGGCTTCTGAACTGGGAGGAAAGAACGTCCAGGTAGTCGGAACCCCTATTAACACATCATTACTGGAAGATCCTCCGGCCTTTCCGAAGAAAAGCATACGCCGCATCCTCTATGCCGGCAGGCTCGCACCCGAGAAGAATATCGACTCCGTGCTCCAGGCCGCGAAAGACATCCCGGAAATGGAGTTCCTCATAGCTGGAGACGGACCGCTCCGAAGGCGCGTCCGCGCGGCTGAAAAAAATACTGGCAACCTGAATTTTCTCGGGTGGGTATCGCGTTCCAAACTAAAGTCCATAATCGAACAGATGGACCTTATTGTTCTTCCCTCTCGGCTGGAATCGTTCGGCACCGTTGCTCTTGAAACGCTTGCCCGCCGCAGAAACGTGCTGGTTTCTTCAACCTGCGGCATAAACAGTTGGCCAGCCCTCGCCGAAGCTTTATTTGTAATGCAGCCCGGAGAAAATCTCACCCGGGCGCTTCTGCGCATTAACAGGACGGATCATTCGGTGATGCAGCGCAAAGCTGAACTAGGCTGCGCCGCGGCCCGCCAGTGGAATAAGGCTACAGTCGACAAATGGCTCAGCATCTTTAGCATGGCTGCAGACTATGCCCATGCCTCGCCGAAACAGGCCGCCCCGAGACATCGTAAAGAGCACGCATGAAACAGGCACAGGTATCCATCCATGACGTCCAGCCGGAAACGATGGAAGCAACCCGGCGCATGTGCCGGACTCTTCCTCTGAATCCCTGCACAACAAGACTACTGATAGTACCTGGCGCTGACTGGAATCGTCAGGCCCTGGACTCATTGAGACAGTTAACTGACACAGGATTCCGGTTGTCCGCGCATGGCTGGAAACACCGGATCAGTCAATGGGGAAGCCTGTACCACCGGATTCATGGCGCCCTCTTCTCAGGCCGCGTAGCCGAGCATCTCAAGTTGAATCCTAAACAGATTGAGGAACTTCTACATAACTCCTGCCAATGGTTTGTCGACAATGGCTTTCCCGCACCGGATTTTTACGTGCCTCCGGCATGGGCCATGGGCCAGATCCGAAAAGATCGCCTGCGAGAGTGTCCGTTCCGATACTACGAAACACTTAGCGGAATCTACGATGCTAAGGCCGATATCCATCACAAATTGCCGCTTATCGGTTACGAGGCGAGGCGCTTTGCGTCAGGCCCGATACTCCGGGTCTGTAATGCCTTCGGCAACTTGTGGAGTTCCCTCCTGAACAAGCCTGCGCGCATAGCCATACATCCTTCGGACACTGAACTGCCCTTGTCGAACAGCATGGTAAAAGATCTCAACCAGGTGGAAACATTCCTGGATTGCACAGATCTACCGCAGAAAAAAACTGCATCTTCATACGGCGTGTTGCGTTGATTTTGACGGTTCGCGAGATTTGGGCAACACGCCGGTCACAAGTCTCACGCAGTTTGTTTCTGAGATCCTGCCGCACGGCGGAGAAGCGGGAGGAGAATAAAATAGATCAACACAAGTCCGAAAGGCGCAAAAACTGCCCAACCCGCTGCAGCTCGCCCAATGGCGGCGCTGAGCTTATAGAATGTATGCACAATGCCTTTGTCAAGAAACCCCTGCAGCATTCGCAGACTGAGAGGAAAAGCCGGCAAGTCGAAAACATGCTCACCCAATCGCATAAAGGGGATGAAAAGCAGAATCTGCACCGGTCCGACAACATAGTTAACAGCCTGCATAACCGGTTGGTTCAGCCGCAGGATTACAGCCAGCAGCCCGCACACCAGCGCAGGCAACAGGAAAACCGGGAATACTGCTATCGTCAGAGACAACGCCAGTCCTAGCGCCAGCCGCTGTGGAGTCAACCCGTCGCTGAGAAGGTTTCTAACCCGCCCGATAAGGTCTTTGAACCGGACGAGACGCTTTCTATTCATTTTTTTCATGGTAGTATCATTTTAGCTGCCTTGCATATAGTAACAAGGAAAAACACCCAGCAGTTCTCATTATGGCCCACGGCTTCAATAGAGTCGGCCAGGAATGACCGAGTTACCGGGAAGAAACACGTACTCCTACACATACTCGTACACTCCTATCTCTTATTCCCTCTTTCTCGCCCGGATTGCGGAGATTCGCGTGTACGAGTAGGTGTACGAGTAAGTATGAGAAATCCCGCGGAATTGAACCATCTGTTAGGAAACACCTTTTCGGACAGGCCATAATTATAATTGCTCAAAAACACCCCGGTTTATCTTGAATCCCGCGTCTCAAAAGTGTATCACTGAAGCAACCAAAAAGTGGAGGTCCCGGAAGATGCCCGAAAATATTACATCTGTTTCGCAGAATAGCGATGCCGCAAACGTTGGGGAAAAAGACGTCGCTGCTATAGACCGTCTTCGAAAGGTCCACCAGAACATGACCAGCGAACTGGCCAAAGTTATAATAGGCCAGCACGATGTTATCGAAAAACTGCTGATATGCATTTTTGCCAGAGGCCATGCTTTGCTGATGGGAGTTCCGGGGCTTGCCAAGACACTGCTTATCCATTCTCTGAGCGACCTGATGTCACTTCAATTCAGTCGAATCCAGTTCACTCCGGACCTTATGCCCTCAGACATAACAGGGACCGATATCCTTCAGGAAACCGAACAGCTCGGAAGAAGAGAATTCGAATTTACCAAGGGCCCGCTTTTCGCAAATATCGTTCTTGCCGACGAGATCAACCGAACCCCGCCGAAAACCCAGGCGGCGCTACTTCAAGCCATGCAGGAGCACCGGGTAAATGCCGGCTCGCATTCCTTTAAGCTTGAGGAGCCTTTCTTCGTGCTGGCAACTCAAAACCCGATCGAACAGGAAGGAACCTATCCGCTTCCTGAAGCACAACTGGATCGTTTCATGTTTCTCATAACCGTTGATTACCCGACCGAAGAGGAAGAAAACCGCATTGCCAGAGAAACCACTGTCGGTCAGCCTGTCCAACTCAATCATATAATCAGCGGCGAAGAGGTCGTTGAATACCAGGATCTTGTCCGAAGAGTCCCCGTACCCGAACACGTTTACAATTTTGCGGTCAGACTGGTAAGGAAATCACGTCCGTCCCTGGAAGACGCGCCCGAATGGATAAAGAAATGGGTTATGTGGGGAGCCGGCCCTCGCGCTGTCCAGTACCTTGTTCTGGGGGCCAAAGCCAGGGCGGTACTAAGAGGACAGTACCTCGTTCAGACCGATGACGTTAAATCGATAGCAGAACCGGTCCTTTCGCATCGCATCCTTACCAATTTCCATGCTGAATCCGAAGGTGTGAACAGCAGCGAAGTCATCAGGCGCATAATCGAAGATTCCGAGGAGGACTGATAAATTGCCAGAACCAGTAAGTAGAGATTTCCTGGACTCTGCGGTACTTTCCCGGCTTTCCAGACTCACCCTGGCTGCAAGAACTCCCATGGTAGGCACTGTAACTGGAATCCATAAAAGCGCCACTCGCGGCTCGAGCGTGGAGTTCGCCGAATACCGCAAATATGTACCCGGCGACGATATCCGACACGTCGACTGGCGGGTGTACGCCCGTTCCGACAAGTTCTACATGAAGGAATTTGAGGCGGACACCAACTTGAGATGCTACATCATCATGGACACAAGCGCATCCATGGGTTTCGACGGACGCCACGGACCTAAATTCGAATTCGCAAAAAAAACTGCCGCGACACTGGCCTATCTGCTTGTCCTCCAGGGTGACGCAGTAGGTCTGCTTTCTTTTGCCGACGGCATAGTCGAGGATATTCCTCCGCGTCGCAGCCCCGCCCACCTCAAAAACATCATGGATTCATTGGAACAGATACAACCGAAAGGGAAGACCACTTTTTCGGATGTTCTGCACAAGGCCGCGGAGAAAATACGGCGTAGAGCGCTGGTCATTATTTTTTCGGACTTCTTCACCGAGGTCCCACCGCTACTGGATTGCTTCCAGCACATGCGATTCCGCAATCATGACGTGGCGGCTTTTCACCTGCTTGACCGCCAGGAATTGGATTTCAAATTCGATCGGCCCGTAAGGTTCGTCGATAACGAGACTTCTTTAAGCGTTGTTACCGACCCTGCGGTAATCGCCGATAACTACAGGAAAGAGCTTGACTCGTATCTGGAGCAGATGAAAACAGGCTGCCGGGAATTCAACGTGGATTATCACAGGGTTATTACGGACATGGACTACGAACAGGCGCTGGCATCGTTTCTTTTGCAGCGAATAGACAAGGCATAATCGTTAAGGACGTCCGGGCGTCAGCGCAGGTGTTTCAATTGAACCCGGCGGCAATATTCTCTGCGCATATTTATTGGGTAGTGGTAAAAGGTTTTATGAAAACGAATGAAAGCTGGGAAGATCGATTGACGACTACGGCGACGAC
>CAYTRK010000141.1:0-6456 GCA_964440205.1 uncultured Victivallaceae bacterium | reverse complement strand
CGTCGATTACTTCGAGGCATCATTCGATGACAGCGGCAAATGGGAGAAGGTTAAAGGCATTTTTCAATGGCCATTGAAACACGGCACAAACTCTGTAACAGTCAGAAGCGTGAACACCTTTGGCATTTCCGGTAAATCGGCGAAAGCCAAAGTATTGCATTAGCCTGATCTACTCACGCGCCGAGTTTGCCGGTAGTTTGTAATCTACTCAATCTAAATCAAGGTATAAGGCTGGCGGCGAGGCTTGACGTGCGTCAGGCGGGCCGGTTAATCTCCCCCGTAAGAATGACATCCAATCATGCATATCCGGTAGACCCGGCAATCCCCGGACCTGACACCGCGGAACTGATTCTTCTGGCAGTTATTGCCGCCATCTGCGTTCTGATGAATTACGGGAAGGCGTTCCACATTGACGATGGCGGACACCTTGATATCGCAACGGCAATAGTCGAAAACCCGCTGCGTCCTATGTCCTCAGAAGCAAACTGGACAGGCATCTCCGAACCGATTCACGAACAGAATCAGCCCCACCTCTTTTTTTACCTGATGGCGGGAACCATCGCGCTTTTCGGACCTGAAGAAGCGGCGCTGCATACGCTCGCAGCGCTCTTTTCAATCGCCGCAGCCCTTCTATTCTACCTCCTGGCAAGGCGCATATCTCAACGCCATGCCATAGCTCTTACCGCCGCGTTCGTCCTTGGCCCGGCTTTCCTGCCGGCGCAAAACGTGATGGTCGATGTACCTATGACAACTCTCTGGCTGGCTGTATTCTGGTGTCTTTTCAAGTCACGATATAAACCTGCCCTGTGGTGGCCGTTATGCGGCCTTTTTGTTGCGGCAGCATGTCTGACCAAGTATACCAGCCTCGTTCTTCTGCCCCTTTGCGCAATAATCGGCTTCCACCGCAAAGAGAAACATTCCTTCTGGAGCATAATAATCCCCGCAGTTGCGCTGTCGGCATGGTCCCTGTGGAACCTGTGGGATTACGGATCCATACATCTGCTTGATCGTCAACCCGGAGAGGCTTCGCTGACCTCATATGTTGAGAGAACCGCTGACTGGGTCCTTGCCATAGGCTGCGCGGCCCCTTTTGCAACCTTTTTATTCATTGCGGTTTGCAACGGAAAGCCCAGGAGGTTGCTGGCTTCTGCCGCGCTCGGAGCCGCGTGCGTTGCCATTGTCTCCATGTATTTTCGACATCATGCGTCGCATGGCAACGCCCTGCTGACAGGACTATTCTACGGCAATGGGCTTATGGCTCTTATACTCGGATGCTACGTTCTCATCACTGAAAGAAAAAACTGCCGCTTTCCAGACTGCTCGATGCGGGAGACAGACCTTATTCTCACTCTCTGGCTTGCCGGAGCCGCAGCTTTCAGCATTCTCTTCGCGCCCTTCATGGCAATTCGACACGTCCTGCCGGCTATACCTCCTCTGCTGCTGCTTGCAGCCCGCAGCCTGCCCCAAACAGGAAACAACCGGCTTTTCAATGCCGGGATCGTTGTCACCGTATTGATCGGAATGTTCCTGGGAGTTTCCGACCGGTTGTTCGCCGAAGTATACCGACAGGCTGCTCCCGTGTTGCAGCGGTTCGAACCGGTTAACGGACGCCTGTGGTTCGCAGGCCACTGGGGCTGGCAGTGGTACGCCTCCAAAGAGGGCATGCGTCAATACGACATGGCCGGAACCGTTTTCAAAAAGGGCGACCGGATTATTGTGCCGGCTGTGGCCAACCACCAGTTTACCGAGGAGCACTACCCCGGCTTATTCCACAAAATCGGGTCAATTGATGTCCCTGCGCCATGGCCATGCCATGTCAGAACCATGGGCAAAGATCCAGGAGGAGGATATTATTCCTTCTCCTTTTCACGCGGAGTTCCGCCTGTCCAATGGTCAGCTAAACCGCTGGAGACATTCACCATACTGGAAGCCGTCCCTTCCGAAAATAACCCTTAAGCCCGTATATCTCACAGAATTTCGTGGCGAGAGCATCGAGAGTGCTGCTGCGGGGGCGCAAATTGATAAAACGCCGGAGCAGCCGTATAAACATACTGCAATCTGGCGTTTTGCCAATTCGTGCCGTCACAGTGGCGCTCTCCGCGCTCACAGCAGGAATTCTGTGAAGATATGCGGGCCAAATTCTTTTCCTCTTTCCCAAGTACAGCAGGTTGCCACAACCTGCTGCCCTTTTAGCTTGTCTTGCCATATACCCACTGCTATTTTCACATCATGAAATTCAACTTGCGTCAGGAGATGTTCCTTGTGAGGGTAAACGTCGATCGTTTCAGATTGCAAGCCTTTGCACAAAAACTCAAGCTACTATCAACTGCAGCCGCAACTGTCTTTTTTTCAGTTTCAGTAACTGTTGGAGCCGCTGCGCCAAAATATAGTGAACCTCATCCTTCAGGTTTCGGAGTCAACGCTGACAACCTCTCCATTACAGAAAACAGCAAAAAAGCCGCCGCTGGCACAATTTATGGCTATCTAGCAACAGGAAAACGTCTTTCAGATAAAGAGCTCAAACAAGCTTCTAAGCTCCTGGGCATAGCGCTTCTACTCAAGCCCGACCACAAGGACTGCGTGCTTATGAATGCCCGACTTCGCAGAGGAGAATTGCCACGAGCCAGAGAATCAACTCATAGCAAGGAGAAACTCGCAGACATATTTGTTGCGATCGCAAAACACCTGAAATCCAAGGGTGGCAGAGATAATACTCGATTTGCAGGATTCCTTTTGGACATAGCATCGCAACTACATCCCGATCATGAAGATGCGTTATATCTGCTGGAATTATATCGAAAAAAACATGGCCCCGTGCAATGGGACCCTGTATTTAATACGGATGCCAAAGGCAAAGAAAAAGAAGCAACGGCCGCGGACAACAGGAATGGCTCCGAAATCAGGCACGGCGCCCATCCTGCCTACTTGCGAAAGGTCAAGCATCCTGAAAGACGCCAGTCTAAAATCAAAGGTTTGATGGTCTTGAACACTGGCCAGGGACTGCTTGGCAAGGCTGTAGATATAATCCTGACACTGTATGCCTACCATAAGCCTGACGCATATTCTACAGGCTTCGAGCGTCCCGTAGGACGAAGTATGGTGACATCCAATGGCGAAGCCGTCAATGCCGTCCGTGTCAGGTACCCGCACTGGCCGGGCGCGAAAAAGTTCTCCTTTTCCTTCGGCGACAAGTATTCCGCCAAAGACGGGGGGTCGGCAGGAATGGCGTTTTCACTTCTTCTCTTGTCACTGTTTGACGATATCGACATTGACCCCGATTTTGCTGTAACCGGCGACATAACTGTAGATTGGAAGATCAGAGAAGTCGGTGGAGTCGGAGCCAAGATTCGAGGAGCCATGCTTGACGAGGTTCCCAATGTCATTATTCCTGCAGGATGCGAAAAGCAGGTAGCTGACATGGCGCTGATCTATCCCGCGGAACAATTGTGGAAAGTGCAGATATTTGCTGCTGACACATTGGGAGATGCTGTAAGTATAATCAGGACCGATCGCGATGAGAATATCCAGGAATGTATGGACCTTTTCAATAAGATACGAAAATACCTTTCGCAGAAAGGGACCCAGGGACTTTATGACCATCAACTGCTTCAAGCGCTAAACAAGATTTACAAGCAATACCCGAACCACCTTTCTGCTGAATATCTGCTGAGAATGCAAGCGGGAAAACTACCAAATAAGCTTTCGCCAAACACGGCTCTTCAGGAAATATCATTCATTGCAAGGCCTTTCATGATTTTTGCTATCGAGAATGGCCCTATCCATCGACTGGATATTCCCATGGAACAAGTAAAAAAAATACAGGAAAGAATGGAAAAGATGGAAGACGCGATACCGGAGACGCTGAGCGACCTCTACTCTGCCGTAAATCAAAGTGTAGAGTCCTTCCACACATACAGAAAGACGATCAATGAAGTCAAGGAACTCAATAACTCCCTGAACAGACGTCGCGTTTCCGAAGCTATGACTGCTCTTCATAACAACCAGAATTCCTTAAGGAAACAAATCCAGGAAATGAACACAGATCTAAAGTTAATGGAAGCGTTGCGATAATTGAACCATGCTAACCCTCAAATTAATCCCCTTCCTTCCCCCCTCTCCCCTTCTTACCCCCTCCCACATCCCACCTTTCGCGCCCTTTAGCGCATTTCGTAGTTAACTCTTCCACGTCGCCGCCCTGCGGCAAGTGGCCACTTAGCGATATCATCGCTGACGTGGCTCCCCCCTTCATCATTGAACATTCCGTGTTGGATATTGGATATTCTCCCCCTCCCCTCCCTTTCGCGCCCTTTAGCGCATTTCGTAGTTAACTCTTCTCTCTTCTTTCTTCCCCTCCCCTTCATCATTGGATATTCTCCCCCTCTCTCCACTCACAAATTACTGCAAAATTCTATTGAAACGTTCTGCAACAGAAACTAAATTATTTTCTTGAGGTACAGTCATGCAGACAATAGCTCTTATGATAATAGCATTTGCCGGGTACCTGGTTGCCTACCATACTTACGGCCGTTTCCTGGCACGCAAAATTTTCAAGCTGAATCCCGACACTAAAACCCCGTCCGAAACACTTAAAGACGGCTTTGATTTCGTCCCTACCCGCAAAGGCATAATTTTCGGTCATCACTATACTTCGATAGCGGGAACCGGCCCGATAGTCGGTCCTGCCATCGGAATCATATGGGGCTGGGTCCCGGCCATCATCTGGATATTCTTCGGCTCAATCTTCATGGGCGCTGTTCATGACATGAGCGCTGTAGTGATCTCTATGCGGAATCGGGGAGTCTCCATCTCGGAATGCGCATCGGAATATCTCGGGCCAAGAGTCAAATACATATTCTTTGCAATAGTATTCATACTGCTTATGATCGTAATAGCCGTCTTTGGTATAGTAATAGCATCTATATTCCAAATGTACCCGCAGGCAGTATTCCCGGTGTGGATGCAGATCCCAATTGCAATAGCGCTCGGATGGGCCATATACAAAAGAAACGGTAACGTAAAACTGCTCACGGCAGCAGCAGTCTTCCTGATGTATGTAACAATCGTGCTTGGGAAACATGCTCCTGTTACAATGCCTGATGCCGCTGGCATCCCATCTGCGGGCGTGTGGGTAATTGTCCTGTTAGCTTATGCCTTTGTTGCGTCAAGCCTGCCTGTTACAACGCTTCTGCAGCCGAGAGACTACATTAATGCATGGCAGCTCTTTATCGCAATGGCGCTGCTCATTGCAGGAGTCCTGGCTTCCGGGCTTTTCGGTAATCTCGAGCTTGTCGCGCCCGCCTACAACCCGGGCGTGAAAGGCGCCCCGCCAATGCTACCTTTCCTTTTCATTACTATCGCCTGCGGCGCAATTTCAGGCTTCCATGCGCTGGTCGGCTCAGGCACAACATCAAAACAGGTAGAAAAAGAACCCGATGCCCAGTTTGTCGGCTACGGCTCCATGCTCATGGAAGCGGCTCTGGCTACACTGGTGATCATTGCAGTAGCCGCGGGAATCGGCATGGCCTACGATACACCGGAAGGCCTCTTTACAGGCACCGCTGCATGGAACAAACATTACGCCTCATGGGCAGCATCAAAAGGCCTTGGAACCAAAATCACAGCAATGGTAGTGGGCTCCGCAAATATGATGGAAACTGTGGGCATCCCCAGAGAAACAGGCATTGTCATAATAGGAGTCTTCATCGCGTCTTTTGCCGGCACAACGCTGGATTCTGCCACAAGAATCCAGCGCTACGTTGTAAGCGAGTTGTCCTCAGACCTTAATATAAAGATAATGAAGAACCGATTCATTGCGACAGCTTTTGCCGTAATCACTGCAGCATGGCTGGCATTCTCCACCGGCGCGGACGGAAAAGGCGCTCTCAAGATATGGCCCATGTTCGGAGCGGCAAATCAACTCCTGGCTGCGCTGGCCCTGCTGGTGGCGGCAGTGTTTCTCAAACGAAAAACCGGTTACGGATGGCTGGTTGCCGGCATACCCGCGGCAATCATGCTGGTAGTAACACTCTGGGCCGTATGGTTGAACGAAATAGACTTCATCGCCAAAAAACAGTGGTCACTCGCAGTAATCAACGCAACGGTGATGGCGCTTTCAATCTGGATAGTTCTGGAAGGCATAGCAATGCTCAGATCCTCAAAATCAACCACTCCCCAATCATAGGACGGGCCCTAACGGTAGCCCCCTCCCGTTCAAACCATTACCCAAACTCAGCCGTTACGGCTCAAAATCGATCAGCTTGAGCTTGCCTCCCGCACCCTCAAATTGAACCACAAAGTTCTTCAGAAAGCTCATTCCAAGCAAACCATCGGCGTCATTTGACATGTTCGCATCAATAACAACGCCCGAAACATTCTCAGCCCTCGCCTCTCCAACCTGGACGGAAGCAAGACTCACCTGATCAGCCTGAGCTGACTTGCCGTTGGCAAGAATTATGT
>CAYTRK010000140.1:0-6473 GCA_964440205.1 uncultured Victivallaceae bacterium | reverse complement strand
TTTAGTCACGCCGTAGGCCCGGCGAAGGAGGAAGCGCCTTTCGTAGTTAACTCTTTTCTTCTCTTCTCTCTCCCCCCTCTGTCCACGAATGCACAACTCACCAACTCACAAACTCACATTCCCTCTCTCCCCCTCCAGTTCATCGCCATAATCCCGTCTAAATTCTCTTCTCTTTTCCGTAGTCCGTAGTTTCTTTTTCCGTTTTCCTTCTTTGTGTTCCTTGTGTTCTCTGTGGTTCCACATCCGACGTTCAACGTCCCACATCCTCCCATCTCCCCCATTTTTCCCTTGTTTTCCGCTCCGCAGACGCCCATATTCTCTGGCCATGAACGATCAGACAATAGCACAGAAATTGACCGCATGGCTCAAACCCGGATTCGACCCGATCTGTCGCGCAGCAGGGGCGGACACAGACACTGTCCGTGTATTACCCGCCGCGAGGGCCGAATTCGGCGATTACCAGTGCAATGCCGCAATGGCTCTTGCAAAGAGAGCAAAACGCGCCCCGCGGGACGTAGCGGCCGAAGCGCTTGAAAAGGCAGGCTCACACCCGGCAGTAGCAAAAGCCGAGCTTGCCGGGCCGGGGTTCATAAATATCCATCTGGACGACGCATGGCTCGTCGGCAAACTCGACGAACTCGCATCCGACGACAGGCTCGGTGTGCCGCTTTCCGGCTCCGGCATGACCGCTGTCATGGATTACGGCTCCCCGAACATAACCAAGCCCCTCCACATAGGCCACCTGCGGTCGCACAACATCGGCGCTGTTCTGGATCATCTATATCGCTTCCTCGGCTACAATGTCATAGCAGATAATCACCTGGGCGACTGGGGGACGCAATTCGGCATAACAATTCGCGGCTACCGGGAATTCGGCGACGAACAAGCGCTCAAACAAAACCCCATGGAGGAACTCGAACGCGTTTATGTTAAGAGCTATGAACGCGGGAAAAACGACGAGACATGGATGGACCAGTGCCGCAAAGAACTCGTCAGGCTCCAGTCCGGCGAACAGGAAAATCTCAAGCTGTGGAAGGAATTCGTCAGGTTGAGCATCAGTGAGCTGGAACGCATCTATGCGCGGCTTGGCGTTAAGTATGACGAGGTCAGGGGAGAAAGCTACTATCACGACCGGCTAGAAGCAGTTGTCAGCAATCTCCGCAATAAAGGCCTTGCCCGTGAAAGCGAAGGGGCGATGGTGGTCTTTCTTGAAGACGAGAAGCTGCCGCCATGTATCGTCCAGAAGAGCGATGGGGGCTTCAATTACGCGACAACAGACGTGGCAACCCTTGAGAGCCGCATAAACGAATTCAATCCGGATATGATTCTTTATATCACCGACGAAAGGCAGCAACTGCACTTCAAACAACTCTTCACCATAGCCAAAAAACTCGGGCACGGAATCGACCTTAAACACATCGGCTTTGGACTGATGCGTCTGCCGGAAGGCGCCTTTTCCACCAGGGAAGGGAATGTAATCAAACTCGAGTCGCTTCTCGACGAAGCGGTCGAAAGGGCGCTTAAGGTGGTTAAGGAAACCAGCCCTGAAATGGACGAAGACCGCCAGAGGGAAATCGCCGAGGCTGTGGGCATTGGCGCGGTAAAATATATTGATCTCAGTCAGAACCCGCAGACAACAGTAACATTCACCTGGGAAAAGGCGCTTTCGCTTGACGGCAATTCAGGCCCTTACCTTCAGTATGCCTACGCAAGAATCAGGAGCGTTCGCGCAAAGTACTCCGAACGTTTTGCCGGAAAGAATCCCGAAGACTATGAAATCATACTGGGCGAACAGATTGAAAGGACCCTTGCTTTGAAACTGCTTCGCTTTGGAGAAGCCGTTATTCTTGCCGCCGGGAGTTTCAAACCCAGCGCACTGACTGAGTACCTGTACGATCTCGCACAGACCTACAGCGCCTTCTATCAGAACGTGCCGTTCCTGAAGGCCGAAGAGGGTACGCGTGAAAGCCGCGTCCGGCTCTGTACCATAACAGCCGATATCCTCAGCAAGGGGCTGAATCTACTGGGGATATCTCATCCGGAGAGGATTTAGTCCATGCTGGGCGCCGGAAAAGTGTCTGCGCCTGGCCCTTCGGAAGTGGCAGTGACCATCGGGCAAGGTGCGTGGATATGAACATGCGTCTACCTGAGCTTCTTGCGCCCGGGGGAAGCCCTGAAAAGGTCCGGGCGGCTTTTGAATTTGGCGCAGACGCAGTTTATGCAGGTGTCTCAGGCTTTTCCATGCGACCCGCTTTTGCCGAGCTTGATGAACATGAGCTTGAAGAGGCTATAGAATACGCTCACTCCCGTGGCGGCAGGCTTTATGTGTGCCTGAATTCTCTCACGTTTCCAGACGGCATCAAGGACATGCAAAGCTGGCTCAGAAAAACGGCTGGTCTCTCCATCGACGCCGCTATTGTTTCTGATCCGGGCGTCTTTACGCTCGTAAGACAGGAACGCCCGGAACTGCCGCTTCACATATCTACCCAGATGAGCGTTGCGAATCCACTTGCCGCCGCTTTCTGGGGTAAATGCGAGGCCGAACGGGTTATTCTGGCCAGGGAATGCGGGATAGAAGATGCGGGGATAATTGCAAGAGAATCAGGGATAGATGTTGAGGTATTTGTCCACGGCGCCATGTGCATGGCCGTATCCGGCCGCTGCCTTCTGTCTGCGTATCTGTCCGGTCACCACGCATCCACCGGCGGGTGCAAACACACCTGCAGATGGAACTGGCAGCTTGTGGAGCAGGAGAGGCCAGGGCAGGCCGTTCCTGTTTATGAAACAAGCCGCGGAACAATTTTTCTCGGCGCCTCCGACTTATGTCTTATCCGACGCATTCCCGAGCTTATTGATCGCGGTATATGTTCACTGAAAATTGAAGGCCGGATGAAAAGCGAGTACTACGTGGCTAATGTGACCAGAGTTTACAGGGCAGCTCTGGATGCCTGTGCTCAAGATCGAAGATCGTTCCACAACATTCTTCCCGAGTTGCTCGATGAGCTTGAGGCCGTCAGCCATAGGCCTTACAATGAAGGCTTTGCGTCCGGCGTCGAACCGGCAGAAACTGCGCCCGACGCGGGAGCATCGGGTTTGAGCAGCTCCCATGATTTTGTGGGCGTCGCCGACAGGAAAAAAGGGGACCATTTTGTTGTCAGGGTTAAGAACCCCTTTGCGTGCGGCGAGCGACTGGAATGGATCGGGCCGGCAATGCGCGACGGGCATCTGACCGTCAAAACCGTTTTTGATGAAAAAGGAAACGCAAAGGATAAATCCCATTGCGGCACAACTGTCTATTCCAACCTTGAGGCTCAATCCGACTTGCCTGATTCTCTGATGCTCAGACGCCCCATTAACTCCTGAACATCCCTAACCCGACTGCCATACACCCCCCTCAAATCCGCCAGTACGGGCGAAAAATCTTTCGCCCTCTCATACTCTTACTCCCCCCTCGGCCGTTTCAAATCTGTGCAATCTGCGATATCTGCGGATACAAATCTCTGGCAATACAGCTACATCCCGAACTCCACCCTCATCTCCACAATCAGCAACAATCTGTCCCATGTGTCCCATAGGTCCTACGAACCAACCCGCAACCTCATCACCGGATATTGATTCTCTCAATATGAAACATTGACAGAAAGCCATATTCTTTACTGTACTGTAGCGCTGAAATTCTGGTGAAGTCGTCTCTCAACAAACAGGCAAGGCTAATGTGTGAATCAGTGATAACAAGAAAACGATTTCGGCTTGCAATAATGGCGCTATCAAGTGTTTCTCCCGCATATCTCACAGAATTTCGTAGTAGCCTGTCCGCCATCCGGCGGAAGAGAGTGGAAAGTGCTGCTACGGGGGCGGGAATTGGTGAAACGCCGGAGCAGCCGTATAAACATACTGCAATCTGGCGTTTTGTCAATTCGTGCCGTCGCAGTGGGGCTATCCGCGCTCGCAACAGGAATTCTGTGAGATATGCGGGTTCTGCCGGAGGAGTGTGAAATATGCGGGTTATTGCCTTTTGTGCCTTGTGTCTTGCTTTACCTGCCGTCAGTAAAGCGGACCCTCAAATTGTATGCGAGAATCCGGTGTACAATTTCGGAACGGTTGATAACAGCCAGAGCATTAATCATACGTTTGTAGTGGAAAACCGCGGCGATTCCGTCCTGAAGATAGGTAGACTCCGAGCCTGCTGTGGCGCCACAATCAAGATTGACTCGAAGAATATTGCGCCGGGAACAAATACCGAGCTTCAGGTTAAATATTCATTAAAAGGCAGAAAAGGCAAACAGCGCAAGAGCTTCTACGTTGCATCAAATGACCCGAAAAGACCTCATTACCAGTTCCGGCTCATCGGAACTGCGGTAGCCGCTGTGGATATCCGGCCGCGGGCGGTGCGGTTCGGCGAAGTGTCGCCTCATGTCTCAACAAACAGGATAGTAAGCATCAAATGCAAAGAAGGCTCTGGCTTCAGTATTACAAACACTGTATGCTCAGATACGCATTTTGCGGCAAATGTTAAGAAAACAGGCGGCCGCGAGCACGAGATCGAAATCCGTACGGTGCCTGTCCTGGAAAACGGCATTACCCGCGCACGCATTTCGCTGCAAACCGACAGCGCACAGTTCAATTCCCTGTCCATTCGCGTATCAGCCGAGGTCAGCAGCGATATCCTTGTTGTGCCATCCAGAATATTGCTTACCGAACCGACCCATCCTTCCAGGCGTGTCTCCAGATTCCTTGCATTGCGATCCCGAAGAGGGCAGCAGTTCAAGATACTCAGCATTGATGCTCCAGATCCCAGAATGAAGGTTCAGTACGCACCAATGGGAAAGCACGGCTATCGGATCAAACTTCACGATTTCGCGCCCATGCCCGAGCTTGACGGCAAGGAACTGATCATTACAACCGATCACCCGGACGCACCACGGATCACTGTCCGTGTCAGTGTAACGAAAACCGGGAAATGAGCGTGCAGCGACCGGTGCACACCCTCTATCCTGATCTATTCACGCGCCGATTAGGCTATCTGGCTGTTGCCTTCTTTGCAACAGTGGCTCTTCCTGTTCTCACTCCTGCAGTCCAAAACTATAACGACATCGGCTTTCAGCCGGTAATAATAGACTACTTCTACGAAGAAGGCTGCCCCCAATGCCGTAAGGTCAATGAACAGGTTTTGCCCGAATTAAAGCAGCAATTTGAGGGGTTCTATGTTGTCCGCAAGCACGACATTGGCATCCAGAGCAATGTAGCCACTCTTGTCACTTACCAGGAGGATCTGGGAATATCAGATAACCAGCCGGTATGCATGGTTGTCGATTATCAGTATGTATTTAACGGCTATTCAAAAATAAAAAGTGAACTCGCAGAAAGAGTCCAAAAATGTGTCGCAAGCCGCCTCGAACCGGGATGGCAGCCCCCAGAGCCGATAAGTGTCGAACATGCAAACCACGAAAGAATACTTCTCGAACGAGTGCGCAGCTTTACTTTGCCCATGGTCATCGCCGGAGGTCTTGTGGATGGAATAAACCCGTGCGCAATAACATCTCTTGTCTTTCTGATCAGTTTTCTTTCGGTCTCAAAGGTGCGGGGTAGGGGAATCATTCTCATGGGCATTTCGTTCTGCATTGCTTCATTTCTGACCTATACCGCCCTGGGGTTCGGACTGCTCCGATTTCTGCACATCTTCAAAGGCTTTAACCTTGTTCAATTGGGACTGGAAATCATCATGATGGCTATCCTCGGTGTTCTGGCGATACTTTCATTCCGCGATGCATACCGTTACAGGAAGAGCGGAGATAGTCGAGACGTCACCCTCCAGCTTCCAGACTCTGTCAAAGCCTTGATACACAAAGTGATCCGCTCCGGTATGAACAAGAACAGCCTTGTTTTCGGTGGCTTCATAATCGGGGTTTCTGTTACCGCGTTAGAAAGTATCTGCACAGGCCAGGTATATGTGCCCGCGCTTGTAGCTGTCATCAAAAGCGGCGAACTTCTTTCGGAGTCATGGAAGTATCTGCTCGTTTATAACATCATGTTCATGGTGCCGGTGGTAACCGTGTTTGCCTTAACCTGCTTCGGCCTGAGAACTGAAAAGCTCATTCAATGGTCCCGGACAAACGTTGCAGTCAGCAAAATTATCCTCGGCTTCTTCTTCATAACCATGGCAATCCTGATAGCTTCCCTCTGAATAACACACATCAAGCTATCCCGTAACCCGCTGCAATTTCGCGTCTTTTCGCGACTTTCGTAGTTAACTCTTCTCTTCTTCCCCCTCTCCCCTTCTTGGCGGCGAAGCCAACCCCATCGAATGATCGGGGCCACGTTCCACGTTCCACGTCCTACATCCCCCTTTTCCCCATTCTCCCCCCTTCATCATTGAACATTCCGTGTTGGATATTGGATATTCTCTCCCTCTCCTCCCCCATGTTTGCGCCGTGAGGGGAGGCAAGAAAGTGGGAGGGAAGGAGATAAGAAGA
>CAYTRK010000139.1:0-6479 GCA_964440205.1 uncultured Victivallaceae bacterium | reverse complement strand
CATTTCGGTCGACGACTACGGCGACGACTAGGGCAGACGATTGGGAGCACATCTCCCTTGTCCGCCGCAGCTTTAGCGAATGTGGCTCGTATTTCGTAGTCGTCGCCGTAGTCGTCAATCGATCTTCTCAGCTTTCATTCGTTTTCATAAAACTTTTACCACTACCTACAGCAGGTTATCCCGTAACCCCCTCCCCTTTTCGCGCAACCATCTGTTTTCAATCTTGAACTGTAGATAAAGTGATGATAATTGTAACTGCCTATGACCACAACAATACAGATTGAAAGAGAACCCGAAAAGAAATATCCGGATTACCTTCGCGACGAGTCGCGAAAAACTGGCTGGGCAGAATCTATTTTCTTCCCCGGTTCGTCCGAGGAACTCACTGATTACATTAAATCCGTTAGCGCCAAAGGTGAAACAATCACAATACAAGGCGCGCGTACCGGCATAGCAGGCGGCGCGGTCCCCGAAGGGGGCAACATAGTAAATCTTTCCCGAATGAACCGGATCCTTCAAATTCGCGAAGACAAATCTGCCGGAAAAGCATTCGTAGCGGTAGAACCAGCCCTGCTGCTTCAGGATCTACGCGAAGCTGTCGCAAGCCACCAGTTTACAAAACCTTATTTCTTCTCGCCCGATCCTACGGAAACAACCGCTTCGATCGGAGGAATGGCCGCCACCGACGCATCAGGCGCGGTGTCATTCCTTTACGGGCCCACGCGCAATTCGATAAGCCGCCTGGAGGTTGTTCTTGCCGACGGCGACATTCTCAAGCTGGAACGAGGCCGGAATCTGGCGAAAGGACGCAGCTTCAGGCTCCAGACAGAAGCCGGAAGATCAATTGAGGGGGAACTGCCATTTTGCGAAATGCCCAAAGTCAAAAACGCAGCGGGCTATTTCGTTCATCCGGGAATGGACATGATCGACCTCTTCATCGGCTCCGAGGGAACCCTGGGAATCATATCCGGGGTCGAATTGATCCTTGTGCCCTCGCCGGCAGCAGTCTGGGGAATAATGATGTTCCTGCCTACGCTGGATTCGGCTGTCAATTTCGTCGAAAAGGCGCGCGGCAAGGCAGAGGGAATAGCTGCCCTGGAGCTCTTCGACGACCGATCTCTTGACCTGCTCCGGGACAGAAAGAAAGCCAACGCCGGGTTTGAAGATTTACCCGAAATTCCCGCAAAATGGAAGGTTGCCATATACGCGGAGTTCCACGGCAAAGACATCGAGACCGTTGAAGAATCGGTAATGAGTATAACCGAAATCCTGATTGAAGAAGGCGGGTCGGAGGAGGATACGTGGCTGGCTTCGGACGAACGCGAAATGCAGAAGCTGAAAGATTTTCGCCACGCAGTGCCCGAAGCGGTCAACTCACTGGTCGATCAGTATAGAAAGAACCAGCCTGAACTGACCAAACTGGGAACCGACCTGGCAGTTCCGGATGCGGCGTTTACGAAAGTGTGTTCCATGTATGCGTCCGACCTGAAGGAATCAGGACTGGACTACGTGATCTTTGGCCACGCCGGCGACAACCATCTGCACGTCAACATAATCCCGAGCACAATCACGGAGTATGAGTCCGGAAAAAAACTCTACCATAAATGGGCAAAACAAGTCGTGAGCATGGGTGGAACGGTTTCCGCCGAACACGGCATAGGCAAGCTCAAACGCGACATGCTCAAAATAATGTATGGAGATGAAATTATTGAACAGATGAAGTATTTAAAGGAGACCTTCGATCCCGGATGGCAACTGAACCCCGGTGATTTGTTTGAAGCGCCTGTAAAAAACGGTTCAGGAGAATGCAATGAAAAGTGTCGTTCTGACAGGACTGGAAGAGATGGAACTGCGGGATCAACCGGAACCTTCAATTAAGAAGCCCGGCGAAGCGCTGCTGAAAATCGAGTCGGTTGGAGTATGCGGCTCGGATGTACACTACTACAGTTCCGGCAGAATAGGCAGCCAGGTAGTAGAGTATCCTTATCGCGTCGGCCATGAATGTTCTGCCACCGTGATTGAAACCGGGGAGAATGTGACGAGAGTAAAAGAAGGCGATTTGGTCGCGGTGGACCCCGCAGTCTCCTGCGGATCATGCGATCAATGCCGCTGTGGAAGAGAAAACACATGCCGGGACCTGAGCTTCCTTGGGACACCAGGACAGGGCGAAGGATGCCTGTGCGAATACATTGTTATGCCCGAACAATCGCTTTTCTCGGCGCCATCGGCTCTCGATGCAGAGAAAGCCTGTCTCGTCGAGCCATTATCTATCGGGGCATATTCGGTCAATCGGTCAATTCCCATGAAAGAAGCCCGGATCGGAATACTGGGTAGCGGGCCCATAGGCCTGAGCGTCCTTATGTCGGCGCTCGACCATGGCGCAGCAAAGGCCTATGTGACTGACCTCCTGGATTACCGACTCAAAGCCGCACGTCAGATCGGCGCTGCCTGGACCGGAAATCCGGGCAAAGCCGACGTTGTCAAAGAAGTGTCGTCTCTTGAACCCCTGCTTCTGGACGCCGTCTTCGAATGCTGCGGCAGACAGGAAGCTTTGGACCAGGCCGTGGAGATGTTGAAACCGGGCGGGAAACTTGTCGTTGTGGGCATACCGGAAGAGGATCGCGTATCCTTCTGTATCGATTCAATAAGGAGAAAAGAACTTTCAATTCAAAACATACGAAGGCAAAACGGGTGCGTTGCCGAAGCTATAGATCTGATCAACCGCAGAAGGAATGACGCCGACTTGATGATTACTCACCGATACCCCCTGGAAGAGGCGAAAGCGGCGTTTGATCTGGTGAAAGGATACGAGAACGGGGTTATCAAGGCAGTGATAAGTCCCTGACGCCCTACTTCTGCAGAAACCTGCGGGAGGGGAAGGACGCCAGAGCCAGGGCGGAAACAGCAATAAAACCGCCTACGGTCCACTTGAAGGTTGCCTCCTGTTTCTGGAGAATCTGTCTTTCTTTATTATCCCCGGGAGGGTTATCCGGTCGGGTCTCCTGTATCCGCGGAACGATAACCGCTATAAGAGCCACAGCCGCAATCAGAATGACAGTTATCTGAAGCATGAAGCCATCGGAATCCAGGGATTTATCCAGCCTGAAGAAATCGGTGTACTGATGAGCCGCCGCCATCGCAGTCCAGACAAGGCCCACGATGGTGGCAATTATACCTACCCCGAAAAAGCCGGTCTTGTACATCGCCCAGAAAGAATAATCGTAGGGTGGCATTGTAAACAACGCGATAATCAGGCCCAGGACGGCTACAGTCACGCCTGCTATCTGATAGTTTTTAAGTTTCTTTTTTGTGAAATTTGCCATTAGTTAATTCTTCCTTCACACACATTCCTGATCACATAATGTAATCTTGAGGTTGATTATTCAAGCAATTCTTCAGGCAAGCAGATCAGGCTCACCTGCATATCTCACTCGACATCGTTGCGTTCAATAAGCTATTTTTTCCGACATATGAAAGTTGCGCTCTTTCTCGTAGGATTATTGCTCATTCCATTATGCGTGGCAACAACAACAAGCCTGATATCGCTGGTGGAATCTATACAGCCCGCCTCGGCCGCTGTCATACCGCCTTCTGCATGGGCAATGTCCGGGGGATTCGCATTGTGGCTGATAGTATTTTTCTGTCTTCCCCGGCCCGTGCGAACCTATATTCTAGCGCACGAACTTACCCACGCCCTGTGGGCAGCTCTCAGCGGAATAGAAATCCATAGAATGCAGATAAGGAAGGAAAGAGGGAGCGTAGTCCTTGCAAAAACGAATTTTCTGGTCACGCTTGCTCCTTACTTCTTTCCTCTCTACACGATACTTGTTATCACCCTGTACTACATTCTCGGTGTCTTCTATGATGTTCAGAAGTTTTCCCTCGTATGGCTCGGACTGATAGGGTTCACCTGGAGCTTTCATTTTACCTTCACCATCGTAACGCTCATGCAGCGCCAGACAGACATACACGAATACGGCAGGCTCTTTTCGTATTCGATTATCTACCTTTTCAATGTCATTGGCATTATTCTCTGGGTTGTTATAGTGTCCGAACCAACACTGGAAGAAATGGTCCAGACGCTTCGAACGGAAACTCTGAACGTCTATCATGGTATTTACTCTGGATGCTCACATCTGGCAGGATGGTTAGCTGATTTTGTGTGAATTATCTGCAATAAGACAACGTATTCACTCGTTACATTAACAGGACAGGTATGAGAAAAACCGATCAGGATCTCGTTACCGGTTATCGAAAAGGCGACACAAAAGCTCTCGAAGAACTGATAGACAGGCACGGAGACTCGCTTTTTGGATTCATTATTGGCATGACAAGAAAGCGCGACGAAGCTCAGGAGATTTTCCAGGAAACCTGGCTCAAAGCGATAAAAAAACTGGACAGGTACAAACACGATAATTTCAAAGGATGGATCACCAGGATAGCCCGAAACATCATGATAGACCGGTCAAGAAAGCACAAACCCGAGCTTCTGCTGGACAAAGAGGACCGGAACGGGGCGCCTGGGATCGAAAAGATTGCCGGAAAGATGAAATCCCCGGCTGAAAACGTGAATAACAGGCAAATGGCGCATATTGCAGGGCAGGCGCTGATGACGCTGCCCCCTGATCAGCGGGAGGTCTTCCTGATGAGAGTACAGCAGGACATGCCATTTAAGGAAATAGCCAATATACAGAAAGTATCCGTTAATACGGCTTTGGCCCGCATGCAGTATGCAGTTCAGAAATTGCGGAAAAAGCTTTTTGGACCGATGGAGGAGTTTTCTCAATAAGTATTGAGCAGGAAGCAGGATACAGAAAATGATAAGTTGCGAAAAAGCACAGAAACTTATGCTGCTGGAGGCCTCCGGGGAACTTGACACCCAAAGGGCTGCGATTCTCCGCAGACACGTCTCTTCTTGCCGTAATTGCGCGAAATATCCTGAAACAGCCGAATCTGTGGCAGCCGCAGTCCGGCAGGCAACAGGAGACCAGCGCCCCGACAGGAGCGCTGTACAATCAATCCTGCGCGATGCAAAACAACCGAAAAAGATGCAATACCCCCGCGTGTTTATTTATCCGGTTGCAGCAGCGGCCCTGCTGCTTATGGCCGCGGGAGCATGGTTTGCAACGCAAGGCGCAAACCAACTGAGCAAGGCCGAAAAAATGCACACAATAATAGGAGTGGTCTCCGAGGAACAGATCGAGCCTTTGCAGAAACCTGTAGAGGGGAAAAAACGGCAGATAGAGCAGCTTGCCGGACATCTGTTATCCATCGAAGGACTCGCCTGGGAACAGGAATCTACCGACCCTCTGTACCTGGATGTATTCGACGAGCCTGATTCCACAAGTCTTCGATGGAATAATACCCCCTCTTTTCTTTTGAGAAAATGTGGATAACTACATCTGAATAGTCGAGAATTATCCACCCGCTTTCCGGACTGCCTGCCTTTCTGTAACAATACACTCCATTGGTTTTCAGATCCTTCTCAGTCCCATTGAGCATAGCCTTGAGATGAGGAGAACTGTTGCCCGACACGATCAGCATGTAATCGGTTACACTTGAGATACCCCGAACGTCAAGAATAAGCATGTCCTCGCCTTTTTTGTCGGCAAGCGCCGAAGCCGCCTTCTCCGCCAGATCCCGGCCGGATGGCCCCTGCCCTGTCTCACTGCCTTGTCTGTTTTCTTTTTCTTTCACTGAAATCCCTCTACTTACCGGTATAGTCCATGCTCGTATATATACATTTCCACTTCACAAGGCACCAGGTACTTAATGCTCAGACCCTCAGCCACACGGTACCTTATTTCCGAGGAGGCAATATCTATCATCCTGCCTTGATTAACGTCCTCAAGCAGCCGCCTGCCGACAGTCTCGCCCAACCCGATATCCTCGGGTCGCACCCGTTCAATATCATGCCCCGGCCGTCCGTAAGTTACAAAAGTGCACAGATCGAGAAGCCGGTCCACGTTCTTCCACGTGTGCAGATCAAGCAGACTATCGGCTCCTATAACAAAAAAAAGCTCCGAGTCGGGCAGATCGTCTTTCAACTCCTGCACTGTATCAACACTGTAAGACGGCGGCCCCCTGTGAATCTCCATATTGCTGGCTTCCAGGTGCAAATCGTGTTCAAGAGCCAACCTTAACATTCCCATCCGCTGTTTAGCGGACGCAAGGTTCGACGGCGCCTTATGTGGAGGCTGAGCACAGGGCACCAGCAACACCCTCGATAATTCATATTGCTCGCGCGCCTGTTCGGCAAGGATAAGATGCCCGAGGTGAACCGGGTTGAAAGTCCCGCCGAGAATGCCTATTTTCTCACTGATTCCCTGCATCGCAAAATTGATTCTGACCTTTCATCGACCAATGCAGTTTTGTGTATATTCGGATAAATGGCAATAGCAATTAACATCTATGTCTCCTCAGTAGAATCTGTGGGTTAATTCGGTTCTTTATATGTGCCCGAAACGACACTCCTCCCG
>CAYTRK010000138.1:0-6479 GCA_964440205.1 uncultured Victivallaceae bacterium | reverse complement strand
TGTTGTCACAGGTCTCTTCTGATAGATAAGTGAGACAGAAGAGAACGGTTAACCCGCATATCTCACAAAATTCCTGTTGCGAGCGCGGATAGCGCCACTGCGAAATCCTGTGAGACATGCGGGTTAAGAATTGCGGGTTAAGTGTGTCGGGTAAGGGTATACGGTTATATAACCGAGGTTTTGGATAAACGCCCCGGAATATCCCGGACAAAACGGGGACACGAAAGTCCACCAACCGAGTTCTGAACAGCCAACGCGATCTCCCTGGCTTTTTCCTGCGGAACCATGAAATGAGACGTGCCTTTAACAGGGTCGCACTGGAATACGTAATACGGCCTTATCATGTTCTTCTGCAAAGCATTACATAATTCGATCATCACTTCGGCGCTGTCGTTAATTCCACGAAGCAAAACAGTCTGGTTAGACACGGGGATGCCTCGACTCACCATCTTTTCGCAGGCTTCGATAGCCTCGGATGTGAGTTCGGCGGGGTGGTTGAACTGAGTATTGACCCACAACGGGCGGCGCCGTCTCAGCAGGTCGGCAAGCCGATCATCCACCAGTCCTGGATCAACGACCGGGACACGGGTTCCGACACGGATAACCTCGACATGTGGTATCGCCAATATCGAACCCAGCAACCAGTCCAGAAGACCGGCGTCAATAAGCAACGGGTCGCCGCCTGATACGATTACCTCGCGCACAGCCTTGTTTGATTGCACATATGCAATTATGGGTGAAAAAAAGTCTTTCGACGGGGCGCCTGTGATTTTCCCGACGGTATTCTTGCGCGTGCAATGCCTGCAATTGACGGCGCACTCGGCGGTAGCAAGGACAAGCGCCCGGTCGGCAAACCTGTGGACAAGGCCGCGCACAGGCGCGCTCTCTTCGGAAAATGGATCGCAAAAAAACCCTTCGTCGTCTTCCCCTTCCCTGATATCAGGAATAAACTGCCGACTCACTGCATCATTTCCCCGCTCACTGCACAACCGTCCAAGATCCGCGTAATACCGGCTGACTTTGAACGGGTACCTGCGTTCAATACCGGACACAGATAAGCATGTCTCTTCGTCTGCAAAACGCCTCAAATCCGCTATTCCCCCATATTTAACAATCCGGCTCATTGTTCACCTCTGCTTGCCCGCCCTGGGGCGAAATCACATTGACTCTCACTGAGTTCTCGACAATGGATAGTACACATTGTATCTAGTGTGATGAAGAAGGAAACCGGGCGCAAGCGCACTTCAGAACAGGCAGTATTGAAAACAGCGCGAAAGAAGAGCACATGAAAACGAATAATGTCAGACAGGATCAACAGGATACAGGTGTTGTCAATCAGGCGGTTGCAAGTGTAGACCGCATACGGGAAGCTTTTGGCATAACCACTGCGCATGCGTGTATGGTTCTCGGGTCAGGCTGGAGCGACGCGGCTCCTCTGAAACAGGCAGAAGCCGCAATAGCCTATACGGACATACCCGGACTTGGCCAACCGAAGGTACATTCTCACACCGGAACTCTTCACCTGCTCCGGACAAACGGACTGAACATCCTCATATTCGCAGGCCGCCGCCACTGGTACGAAGGCGAAGGATGGCTTCCCGTATGCCTGCCTGTAATAGCAGCGAAGCAACTCTCGGCCCAGTACGTTGTGTTGACGAACTCCGCCGGAGGCATAAACAGTAATCTGCAACCGGGACAGATAGCTATCATCGATGATCATATAAACATGATGCAAGCCAATCCCCTTCTGGATCCATCGTTACCTCTCTCTTTTTCGCCTTTTCCTGATCAGTCTGAAATCTACGATCAAGAACTCAACAGCATAATAGCAGAGATTCTTCATGCATCCGGTCAGAAACCTTTTCGGGGAGTCTACCTGGCAACAACTGGGCCGAACTACGAGACACCGGCAGAAATCCGCGCCTTCCAGACTCTCGGCGCCGATCTTGTCGGAATGTCTACCGTGCCCGAGGCTATCGCCGCAAACGCAGCGGGAATAAAGGTCGCTGCTGTGTCCCTGGTTTCAAACCGGGCCGCCGGTTTGTCGAAAAAAGCGCTTTCCCACCGGGAAGTGATTGAAGCGGCCGAAAACGCGCGTCCCGAAATGCAAAAGTTGCTTGGCGGAATTATTAAAGCCCTGGCGGGTTGCCATGAGTGAAACAGAAAAACCTCTTGAAATCAGGGCACGTGAAGTCGTGCTAGCCCTGCAGAACGGCGGGTTCACAGCCCTATATGCAGGAGGTTGCGTCCGCGACATGTATCGAAGCGTTGAGCCGAAGGATTACGATATTGCGACCAATGCTCTGCCGGACCAGGTTGAAAAGCTTTTCCCGCAAACCATCGGTGTCGGAAAACAGTTCGGGGTCATGATTGTCAGACACGGCGGCCACGATTTCGAAGTTGCCACGTTTCGGAAAGAAGAAGAGTATACGGACGGAAGACGCCCGGACCGGGTTGCCTTCACCGACGCACAACACGACGCTAACCGTCGAGACTTCACCATTAATGCCATGTTCTATGATCCGGTGGCGCGGCAGCTTCACGACTACACCGGAGGAAGAGACGACCTGAATCGAGAAATTCTCAAATGCGTCGGCAATCCCGACAAACGCTTCAGGGAGGACCACCTGCGCATGATGCGCGCAGTACGCTTTGCCGGTTCCCTGGATTTCCGAATCGAACAGAGCACGTCAGATGCAATCCGCAAGAACGCCCCTCTTGTCAGCAGGATCAGCCCGGAGCGAACAGGGCAGGAACTGACCCGTATCCTTCTTGAGTCAAAACGTGCCGGCCAGTCGATAGTGCGTATGCAGGATCTGGGGCTCCTTGAAATTGTGCTGCCGGAAGTAAGCGCGACAATAGGCCAGGAGCAACCCCCGAAGTTTCATCCCGAGGGGGATGTCTTTACGCACACGGTGCTTATGCTGGACAATATGGAGACATCTTCTCCCGTGCTGGCATATTCGGTCCTGCTTCACGACATCGGCAAACCTCCCACCGCCCGGCACGCCCCCGATCGCATTCGTTTCGACGGGCACGCCGGTCTAGGCTCCGAGATGGCAAGACAAATAATGAACCGACTGCGGTTTCCATCCGTAATGACAGACAATGTAGTCCGTTGCATAAGGGACCACATGCGATTCATGGATGTGCCTAAAATGAAGAAATCAACTCTGCGCAAACTTATCGGTTCCCCCGTGTATCCCGAAGAACTGGAACTGCACCGGCTCGATTGCATGGCCAGTCACGGCGACATGACCAACTATTTTTTTCTCAAAGACTTTGAAAAAGAACTCAGATCCGAGCCTTCGCTACCCGATCCATGGATAACCGGGCACGATATTATGCAATACGGCATACCGGAGGGCCCAGAGGTGGGATATTGGCTGAACATTGCCTATGATGCTCAACTTGAGGGAAGATTTTCCGGGCGCCAAGAACTTCTGGAATGGCTGCGTCAAAAAATTACTGCAGATGCGAATGATTCAGACCAGAGATAAGTCTCACGCAATTTTGAGGGCCTTGTGCGCAGCGCCCGCATCTATAGCCAGGTCCTTAACCATCGGCTTGGTTATCCTGATCTCGCCGGGCTTGCCTATTCGAGGGGCCTCAAACATGACTTCCAGCATGAGTTTTTCCACTATAGCTCTCAGGCCTCTTGCGCCGGTTTTTCTTTTGATGGCGCTGTGAGCCAGTTCTCGCAGCGCGCTTTGCGTGAAGGACAGATCAAAGCCCTCCATGGCCATGAGCTTCTGGTACTGTTTAAGCATGCAGTTTTTCGGTTCTACAAGAATTCGCACGAGGTCGTCCTCGGTGAGTTCAGACAACGCCGAAACTACGGGTATCCTGCCGATAATTTCGGGGATCAGGCCATACTTGGTCAGGTCTTCGGGCTCTACCTCAGCCATGGCCCCTTCTCCGGCAGGCTGAACCGGCCCCTTCTGCTCGGTAAACCCGAGCGCGTGCTTTCCGACTCTTCTCCGGATAATTTCCTCAAGTCCCACGAAAGCTCCGCCGCAAATAAAAAGAATGTGCTCGGTATTGATCTGAATATACTCCTGCTGCGGATGCTTGCGTCCCCCCTGGGGTGGAACATTTGCCACATGGCCTTCGAGTATCTTGAGCAGAGCCTGTTGCACGCCCTCCCCTGAAACATCTCTGGTAATGGAAACGTTCTGGGTCTTGCGTCCGATCTTGTCGATCTCGTCTATATAGACAATGCCTCTTTCCGTCTTCTCAATGTTGCCGGAAGCGTTCTGATAAAGCTTGAGTAATATGTTCTCCACATCCTCGCCGACATACCCGGCCTCTGTGAGCGTAGTTGAATCCACAATGACAAAGGGAACATCAAGCATCCTGGCCAGTGTCCTGGCAAGAAGCGTTTTGCCGCTACCCGTGGGACCTATCAGCATTATATTACTCTTCTCTATATCAACGCTGGAAAACGGATCTTCGTTGTCAAAATACACATGCTGTTTCAGACGCTTATAGTGGTTATGGACGGCTACGGCCAACGTCTTCTTCGGTATTTCGTGGCCTATAACATATTCGTCAAGGAATTCCTTTATTTCGTGCGGCTTGGGCACCACAAGGTCAGATACATCAGTCTGTTCTTCCTGTGTTTCCTCGGACTCCAGCAAAGAGTTGCACAACCCGACGCACTGATCACAGATATTTACGCCCGGGCCGGTAATCAGTTTCTTAACTTCCGTCTGCTGCTTCCCGCAGAAAGAGCATACTGTTTTCTCAATGGACATAAGCTCCTACCTGAGCTTTTGCTCTACTTTTTAGAATTCTTCCGGTTTTTGCCGGTCTGCTTTTTGTTTTCTACAACCCGGTCTACGAGTCCGTACTGCACGGACTCTTCCGCGGACATGAAGAAATCCCGGTCTGTATCCCTGGCAATGTCTTTTATGGACTTTCCGGTATGGTGCGCAAGTATCTCGTTGATCCTGTCCCTGATTCGAAGAATTTCTTTCGCCTGAATGCTTATATCCGCGGCCACTCCCTGCACGCCGCCCCAAGGCTGGTGGATCATTATCCTCGCATGAGGCAGGCAATATCGCTTCCCTGCAGCCCCGGCAGCCAGAAGCACCGCCCCCATGCTCGCTGCCTGGCCCACGCAATATGTTGCCACATCGCATTTAAGGAACTGCATGGTGTCGTACACCGCCATTCCAGCAGTCACCGAACCGCCCGGCGAATTGATGTACATGCTCACATCCTTTTCCGAATCATCGGCCTGAAGAAAAAGCAATTGAGCTATCAAAAGATTGCTAACATCGTCGTTAATCGCCGAACCGACGAACACTATTCTGTCTTTCAGCAATCTGGAAAAAATATCGTACGCCCGTTCGCCCCTTCCGGTCTGCTCCACAACCATCGGGACCAGGGCCTGGTTCATCTCCGTCATCAATATCTCCTATTTCTTGATCTTTGCCTGTCCCAGAAGAAAGTCCAAGGTCTTCTCCTGCCTTAATTCGGACTTAATTCTGGCAACTGCATCCTGTTTCTGTTTCTCGAGTTCAGCTTTCAGCCGCGCCTTTTCCATGCCATAGCCGGCCGCCATTGATTCAATCCGCTCTTCAAATTCAGAATCGCTAACCTCAATATTCTCCTCTTCAGCTATGCGACCCAGTATATACATCAGTTTGACTCTGTCCATAGAGGATTTCTCCGCCTCACTGAGAATCTGTTCGCTTCTTTGCTCAAGCTGCTGTCTTCCCACCCCTTGCCTCGCCATATTTTCGAGCATATTGCGGGCAATAGCGCTTTTCTCCTGCTCAACCTGGGAAGCCGGAACTTCGAGGTCCGTCTTATCGAGAAGATGCCGGGCGATCTCGTTTTTGAGCCTGCGCTGCTCACTGTTTTCCTTGGCCGAAGTCAACTCTTCCCTGACTTTCGTTCGGAATTCCTCTTCGTTTCCAACCTGCATGCTTTTGAAGAATTCCTCGTCCATATCCGGAAGAATCTTCTTCCGAACCGTCTTGACCGTCACGTCATATTCCGCCTCTTTTCCTGCCACCTCCGCGACGTGATAGTCTTCCGGAAAACTCACATTTACGGTCTTCCTGTCTCCCGCGGAAGAGCCTTCCAAAGCCTTCGAAAAGCCCGGAAGAAACTCCTGCTCGCTGAGTATAACCCAGAAATCAGAGCCTTCACCCAGACCGGAGGATTCAGGTACGATTTCGCGCACGGGTTTACCGTCTATCTTGCCCGAGTAATCCACCTTCAGTATGTCGCCGCTGGCGCCTGGCTTCTCGCTGTTTTCCTCGTAGCGCGCCATGTTGTCCCTGACTCTGTGAATTGCTTCTTCAATTTCCTCGTCGGACACCTCAGTTTTCTCGCCCTTCAGCGCTATCTTCCTGTACCGGGGCAGTTTTACTTCCGGCGAAACGTCAATAGTAAAATCGAAAATCAGGCCTTCATCTTTACCTATACTCTCGTTGGCCACCTCAAGCACAGCTACCGGAGACAGG
>CAYTRK010000137.1:0-6481 GCA_964440205.1 uncultured Victivallaceae bacterium | reverse complement strand
AAGAAAACATGCGGCATTGCAACGGTCTGTTTGGAAACACCTTTTCGGACAGGCTTTAGTCAGTCTGTAACCCGTGGGTTGTTCTGGTGCTGTGGCGGGACAGGTTGTCACGCCCGAAGATTACCTCAGCGGTTGTGTGACAGTTCGACGCACGTGCTGATTTATCCCTTTGAACATTCTTAAACTTTTAAGACGTTATGCGTCAACGACCTAAGAAACTTTCACCTTTGGCTTTTCCTGTTTGGCATGTTATGTGCTCATATCTACACCCGAATCAGAGCGTATTGAAATTTAAGGGGGTATATATATGGCAAAGGTTTTAGGAATAGATTTGGGAACGACCAATTCGTGTATGGCGGTTATTGAGGGTGGTGAATCGACGGTTATTCCGAATGCTGAAGGTACGAGGACAACGCCTTCGATTGTTGCTTTTGCAAAGAATGGTGAAAGGTTGGTTGGCCAGGCTGCCAAGCGGCAGGCTGTGACCAATCCGAAAAACACTGTATTTTCTATCAAGAGGTTTATGGGCAGGCGGTTTGACGAAGTGGCGCATGAGATTACCCTTGTTCCTTATGAAATAGTTAAATCTGACAAGGGCGATGCGCATGTGAAAATTGATGACAAGACGTATTCTCCGCCGGAGATTTCGTCGATGATATTGCAGAAGTTGAAGGCTGACGCAGAGCAGTATCTGGGTGAGAAGATTACGCAGGCGGTTATTACGGTTCCAGCGTATTTCAATGATCGTCAGAGGCAGGCCACAAAGGATGCCGGGAAGATTGCCGGGCTTGAGGTTCAGAGGATAATCAACGAGCCGACCGCGGCGTCGCTGGCTTACGGGCTGGACAAGAACAACGACGAGAACATTGCGGTTTACGACTTTGGCGGTGGAACGTTTGATGTTTCGTTACTTGAGCTTGGGGAAGGGGTTTTCGAGGTCAAAGCCACCAACGGCGACACGCATCTTGGCGGCGACGACATTGATCAGAAGATTATCGACTGGCTTGTTGAGGAATTCAAGAAGGATCAGGGCATTGATCTTGCCCAGGACAGCATGGCGTTGCAGCGGCTTAAGGAAGCTGCCGAAAAGGCAAAGTGTGAGTTATCCAGTTCTCAGCAGACGGACGTGAATCTTCCGTTTATTACGGCTGACTCCGCTGGACCCAAGCATCTTAATATTTCGCTGACAAGGTCCAAGCTGGAGCAGCTTGTTGAGGGGCTGCTTGACAGGACTGTCGGGCCGTGCAAGGCAGCCATGAAAGATGCGGGTGTTTCAACTGTCGACGAGGTTATACTGGTTGGCGGGATGACCCGTATGCCGAAGGTTCAGGAGAAGGTTAAGGATTTGTTTGGCAAGGACCCGCACAAGGGTGTCAACCCTGACGAGGTGGTTGCTGTAGGGGCAGCCATACAGGGCGGAATTCTTCAGGGCGACGTTAAAGACGTGTTGCTTCTGGACGTAACGCCGTTGTCACTGGGCATAGAGACCTTGGGCGGCGTCTTCACCAAGTTGATAGAGAAGAACACTACGATTCCTACGAAGAAGAGCGAGATCTTTTCCACAGCAGCGGACAATCAATCGACGGTGGAGATTCATGTTCTCCAGGGCGAGCGGGAGATGGCTTCAGACAACAAGTCCGTGGGCCGGTTTCATCTGAGCGGTATTCCGCCTGCTCCGCGCGGTGTTCCGCAGATCGAGGTTACCTTTGATATTGACGCCAACGGCATACTGCATGTATCGGCAAAGGATCTCGGAACGGGCAAGGAGCAGAAAATCACGATTACTGCTTCCAGCGGTTTATCCGAGGGCGAGATCGACCAGATGGTAAAAGACGCAGAGCAGCATGCCGATGAAGACAAGAAGCGCAAAGAAGCTGTCGAGACGAAGAACACAGCGGAGAACGTGATCTATCAGACCGAGAAACTGTTAAAGGAACAGGGCGACAAGGTAGACGCGGAAAAGAAATCCAAGGTGGAGAAAGCCATCGAAGAGCTGAAATCCGCGATTCAGGCTGAAGATGCGGAGGCGATGAAGTCGAAGATGGACGCCTTGAATCAGGATATGCAGGCTATCTCTTCGGAATTATATTCTCAGGCCAAGGCCCAGGAGGGGCCTGAGGCCGGTACGGAAGGACAGGCCGGGCCGGGTGGCGCCGGCGGAACGGAACAACAGCAAGGAGAAGGAGGTGCAGCCAGGAACGAGGAAGGAGATGTGATTGACGCAGACTTTGAAATGGTTGATGAAGACAAGAAAGAATAACTTTTTAAAAGTAAACTGACTCAAGAAGGAGGGAGACATAAGAATGAATATAAAGCCTCTTGGAGATAGAGTTCTCGTTGAGCCCAAGGAGGACACCGAGGAACAGAAGGGCGGGATCATAATTCCTGATACTGCTAAAGAAAAGCCGCAGGAAGGCAAGGTTGTATCAGTAGGTACCGGCAAAGTTGACGATGAAGGGAAGAAGGTTCCTTTCAACGTTAAAAAAGGCGACCGTGTTCTTATGCCCAAGTACGGCGGCACGGAAGTTAAGATTGACGACAAAGAATATCAGATTCTGCGCGAAGAGGACATCCTTGCCGTTATTGAGTAATCTGAAATTCATCTTGTTATTGGAAATTAAGGAGGAGATATAGTTATGGCTGACAAAGGAAAACAGCTCAAGTTTGACAGCGAAGCACGCCAGGCCATGCTGGCCGGTGTTGAGAAACTGAGCCGAGCGGTCAAGGTGACATTGGGTCCGAAGGGCCGGAATGTTGTTCTTGATAAGAAGTTCGGTTCACCAACCATCACCAAGGACGGTGTTACGGTTGCCAAGGAAATCGACTTGCCTGACCCGTTTGAGAACATGGGCGCCCAGATGGTGCGTGAAGTTGCAAGCAAGACAAGCGATGTGGCCGGTGACGGCACTACCACTGCCACGCTTCTTGCTGAAGCAATATATCGTCAGGGGCTCAAGAACGTGACAGCGGGCGCCAACCCGATGGATATCAAGCGGGGTATTGACACTGCCACTGAAGCGGTTGTTCAGAGAATTGCAAAGCAGAGCAAGAAGGTGAAAGAACACACCGAAATTGCCCAGGTTGCAACGATTTCCGCGAATGGCGACAAGATGATCGGCGAGATTATTGCCGATGCAATGGATAAGGTAGGCAAAGACGGAACCATTACCGTTGAAGAAGCCAAGACCATCGAGACCAGTCTTGACGTGGTCGAAGGCATGCAGTTCGACAAGGGTTACCTGTCGCCTTATTTTGCCACGAACACCGACACAATGGAAGCTGTGCTGGAAGATGCATACGTATTGATACATGAGAAGAAGATCTCGAATCTTCAGGATCTGCTTCCGTTGCTTCAGAACGTAGCAAAAGCCGGCAAGCCTTTGCTGGTTATTGCCGAAGACGTTGAGGGCGAGGCCCTGGCGACGATGGTGGTGAACAGGCTTCGCGGGACTCTTCAGTGCTGCGCCGTCAAGGCTCCAGGATTCGGAGACCGGCGGAAGGCGATGATGGAAGATATCGCGATTCTTACAGGCGGCAAGTTCCTGAGCGAAGATCTTGGCATCAAGCTGGAAAACGTTCAGATTGGCGATCTTGGCCGCGCGAAGAGGATCAGCGTGGACAAGGAAAACACCACGATTGTCGAAGGTGCAGGCAAGACCTCTGACATACAGGGTCGGGTTGCTCAGATCAAGAATCAGATCGACGAGACAACCTCGGACTATGACAGGGAGAAACTGCAGGAACGTCTGGCCAAATTGGCCGGCGGTGTTGCGGTTATCAATGTCGGAGCCGCGACCGAGACTGAAATGAAGGAAAAGAAAGCGCGCGTCGAAGATGCATTGCACGCAACCCGCGCGGCTGTTGAAGAAGGTGTTGTTGCCGGCGGCGGAGTTGCGCTGTTGCGCGCTCAGAAGGCGCTTGATGATCTGGAATTGTCGGGCGACGAGCAGATCGGTGTGAGCATTGTGCGTACAGCTATGGAAGCGCCTCTGCGTCAGTTGGTTAACAACGCTGGAGTCGAAGGCGCGATAATCGTGCAGGAAGTCAAGAACAGCAAAGTCAATGTGGGATACAACGTGGCTACCGACAGCTACGGGGATCTCATCAAGGACGGAGTGCTGGATCCTGCGATGGTTACGCGGACCGCGCTTCAGAATGCAGCCAGTATTGCCAGCTTGCAGCTGACGACTGAATGCATGATCACGGACATTCCTGAAGACGAAAAGTCTGCTCCCGCCGGTGGAGATGCCGGAATGGGCGGCATGGGCGGAATGGGCGGAATGGGCGGAATGATGTAATATTTCGTCCGAAAAAGTTGACAAAATTGTTGACCAGTCCAAACGGGGCGCATACAATGCGCCCCGTTTGTCTTAGGAGGAATAGCCGTTGAAAACAGAATTGATTGAAGAAGCAAGAAAACGAGTACCAAGTGTGCCCGTGTTGATAAACATGGTGTCGAAACGGGTGCGACAGCTTAACACTGGTTTCAGGCCTTACGTTAAGCCGCAGAGCCCCAATGAGGAGAAAGTGGATATTGCTCTTCGGGAGATTGCTGAAGGCAAACTGATTGCGGAAATCGATTTTTCTTCTTAAATTGGTCCGGATCAAGTGACAGTGTTTTCAGCGCGTTCTTCTGCACTCAAGACCACGCCGTCGGGTTCAGTCCGTATTCTGTAATTGATTTCAGCAGTAACGGGGTTCTGAACAGGAGAGTCATATGGCCGGTGACCGTCGTATTGCCACTAACCGCAAAGCGTTGCGCGACTATCATATAATACAGAAATATGAAGCTGGAATTGAGCTTTTCGGCACGGAAGTCAAATCCCTCAAGAACGGCCAGATAAATCTTACGGGTAGTTTTGCCAAAGTGGAGCCCGGCGAAGAAGCATATCTCTATAGCCTCAACATTCCACCCTACGAGCATGGCAACAGGTTCAACCATAAGCAGGATCGTCCCCGCAGGCTCCTTTTGCATAAATCCGAGATTTCAAGGCTTGTGAGCGCAACCAGGGAGAAGGGCTTATCGTTGATTCCTCTTTCCCTCTATATCAGGAGAGGTTACGTGAAGCTTGAAATCGGCCTTTGCCGGGGGAAAAAGATGCATGACAAGCGGCAGGATATGAAGGAGAAAACGCAGAAACGGGAGATCAAAAGGGCTGTTTCCGGGAAGCGGTAACAGGCTGGAACAAAGAGGGCGAGACAGGTCTCGTCCGTATGGGGAGCGGCGAACCAGAGAAAGCTTGATGAAATGCGGCGGATTGCTGATAATCAGGTTGTGTAGCCTGGAATTTATATAAGGAGGATCGATTGTGCTTAGCGGACCATGGGAATGGATTCTAGTTGTTCTTCTGGTATTGTTGCTGTTTGGCCACAAGAAGGTTCCGGATCTTGCAAGGGCATTGGGCAGGAGTCTGAGCGAATTCAAAAAGGGCCGGGCTGAAGGTGAAAGCATGGCTGATAAGGAACCTGAGTCCGGAGCGGAGAAATCTTCGCCTGAGAGCAGTTCCGACCGAGACGGCGCAGCTGACGAGAAATAGACAAAGTTTCGTATTTCTTACGGAGCTGTGATTTCGTTTGTCGGTACAGTCAGCGGTTCTATGGCGAGTTTAGCGGGTTCGCTGTCTGGGGCGGTTGCAGGCAGTTTCTGGTCTGTCTGAGCTTTTTCCTGGTTCATTGCCTTGTTTGCAAGCTTCAGCAGGGCCTCGGCGCGCGGGGCCCATATGCTTTGTTCGTGTTTAACCATTACATTCTCGTAGACTTTACGGGCAGCATTATATTGTTGCATTTGATGCAGGCAACGTCCACGGCCAACCAGCGCTTGTGGAGTTGCGTAATGGTCCGTACCTAATTCGTCTGCAAGCTGCTTGAATTCATCTGCGGCTTTGCTGAGTCTTCCCTGGGCTTCTAGGCAATGTATGCGGCCCAGCCTGGCGCTGACCGCCATACGGTTATCGGGATACTTTTTGAGAAAGTTTTCATAGGTTTCAAGCGCCAGCATATAGCTGCCGCTGTCGTAATATGCCTTTGCCAGCTGAAGTGTTGCGCGCGGGGCCGTTTTTGTGGAGGGGTATTCATCAACAATCTGCCTGAGTTCTTCCAATGAATTGGCTGACCAGAGCGACATTGACGCGTCCAGTTCCCTGGTTACGCCTCTCTGGTACAGAATGGTGCCTCCAATAATAGCGGCGATTATAATCAGGAGAATGGTTACGGCGTGCGTTCCGAACCTCTCGGCGATGTCCGATATAGTCGCCTCTTGTTCGGAGTCCTGTTGAGGTTTCCGGGTTGTTGGTTGCTCTTGTTTCATATTCCAATTGTCCGCTGCAACTTTTGCGAAAAGGGAATTTATGTGGTCAATGAGGAGAAAATGCAAGAGAATAGTTTAAAACATATTCCCGGATCCCGTAAGATCCCCGCTTGTCATTTTGGGTCTTCCGCAAAATCTGTGGGTACTGAAAGCATGTAGCTACACCCCATCCGA
>CAYTRK010000136.1:0-6498 GCA_964440205.1 uncultured Victivallaceae bacterium | reverse complement strand
ATCATGCTCTAACCACCTGCCAAATGGTCAGTTAGACAGATAAGAGTCCGGATTTGTTACCAGAGCCGAAAACTGCGAAAGGATACACAATGAAAAAAAACGACAACATACTGCTGGTTGACCGGCCAAGTCGTTCGGCAAACCTGCGATACGCGACAAAATTTAATTCAGAAGATCCCATTGTGCTGCTGAAACGCGGTGGCAGAATATCGATAGTTGTTCCTCCAATGGAGCGAGAACGCGTCAGCCGTGCCTGTCCGCTGGCGCAAGTGTACACGCCGCGGGATCTGGGGATAGCCCGGAAAAGCCGAAGACGAATAAGCAACTGGGCTGTCTATCTTCTCCGGCGTGAAGAGGCGCGTCGCGTCGTGGTCCCTCCGGATTTCCCTGTGGCAGTTGCTGACAGGATAAGGAAAAAGGGTTTTGGCGTTTCTGTGGCTGCAAAAGAGATTTTTCCAGAACGCGCGATCAAGAGCGCCGATGAGATTAACTGCATTCGCCAGGCCCAACAGGCGGGGGTCTTTGCGGTGCGGGCAGCCGCGGATATGCTTAGAAAGTCGCGAATAAGAAAAAACAGGCGCCTTGAATACGAGGGAAATACTCTCACGTCCGAAAATTTGCGCAAGGAAGTAATGAAAACCCTGCTCAATCATAATTGTACCGGCCAGGATATCATTATCGCCCCTGGAAAGCAGGCGGCCGATCCCCACGAAGCAGGATACGGACCCATTGAAGCCGGACAGGGAATAGTCCTGGACATATTTCCTCGGCACATGGAGCACGGATATTGGGGAGATATCTCAAGAACGCTCGCCAAAGGCGAAACATCGCCCGAGTACACGCGGATGTATCACGCAGTCAAAGCAGCACATCAGGCGGCGCTCGAACGTGTGCGGCCGGGAGTAAAATGCTCTACTGTCCACAATGCCGCTGCATCTGAACTCCAACAGAGAGGGTTCAGGACAGAACTGCGCAACGGCAGGCCGCATGGATTCATTCACAGCACGGGCCACGGGGTTGGGCTGGATATCCACGAGAATCCGTCGGTAAGCCTCAACGACACCAGGTTGAAAAAAGGCAACGTTATTACAATTGAGCCGGGACTTTACTATCCGGAAATAGGCGGGGTAAGGATTGAAGACACAGTGGAAGTGACCTCCGACGGCTGGCGCTACCTCGTAACATGCGAGAAAAAGCTGCAAGTCTGACATAAAAAGGCAATAAAGTCCGCCGATTGGTCGTTGGTTAAGTAAAGGCGCTCGAAAATCGGGAGCCGAAAACTGAAAGGAGTAGTGGTATGAAAAGGATGGTTGCTTTGTTTTCATGGATTATTGCCCTCGGTCTGATTACAGGCGCATGTTTTGCGCAGCCCCAACGCGGGGGTAAAAGCGGAAGGAACATGATGAGCCGCGCCGGTAATAAGGGCGCCCGTGGCGGAGGCGAAAGCAGGCTTATAAAGAAGCTGGTTCAGGATAAGGAATTGGCCGAAGAAGTCGGACTTGAGGAAGAACAGGTCGATAAGCTCAGCGAAGGACTCTACGAAATAGAAAGAAAAAACGTTGAACTTAAAGCCGATCTGCAACTGGCTGGTCTGGAACAGGCAAAACTGATGATGCAGGAAGAGGTCAACGAAAAAGAAGTCATGGAAGCCGTAGAAAAAGCCGGACAGGCCCGAACCGAACTGGCTAAACTCAAGGTTAAACAGATGCTGCTGGTAAAACAAACCCTCAGCGAAGATCAACTGTCTGAACTCAAAGAAGTTATGCGGCGCAAGCGCCAGGAAATGCGAGAGAGGATGCGCGACAGACGCAGCGAACAGAAAAGAGACAAAGAACGAGATAAGAGTATGAAACGACGCTTGAAACGCGACAAAAACTGAAACACCTCTTCGTAGGGCGGTCCTTCGGGCCGCCCCTCTTCTCCGCCCTACCCATTCCCCCGGACCGCCCTCACTTCACCCTGCGAATCGACGCACCAAGCTTTCTTAACCGCCGGTCTACATCTTCATACCCACGGTCGATACTTTGAATATTTCCGATCACGCTTCTGCCCTCCGAACAGAGAGCCGCCAGCAGCATGGTCATGCCGGCGCGGATGTCCGGACTGGACAGATGTGTGCCGTGAAGCTGTGAAGGACCGGTAACTATCACGCGGTGCGGGTCGCACTGAACTATCCTGCCGCCCATTTCGATAAGCCGGTCCACAAAGTACATGCGGCTTTCAAACATTTTTTCAAAAAACAGCACTGTTCCGTCAGCCTGCGTGGCCAGAATCAAAAGAAGACTCATCAAATCCGATGGCACGTTTGGCCAGGGGCCATCTTCGATCTTAGGAATCGCGGAACCCATATCATTGCGGATTCTCAGGCTTTGTTTTGGCGGTAGATACAGGTGGTCGTCTCTGACTGACCACTCCACCCCAAGTTTGCGGAAAGGCTTTTCGATCACGTCAAGATGCTCCACTGGGACATTATAAACGTGGAGACTTCCGCCTGTAAGAGCCGAGGCGGTAATAAAACTTGCCATTTCAATATAGTCGCCGTCCACTCGCTGAGTTACACCATGCAGTGATTCCACGCCCTGTATTACGATATAGTTGGTTCCGATACCGGTTATGTTTGCGCCCATTTTGTTGAGCATCAGGCAAAGAGCCTGAACATGGGGCTCGCATGCCGCGTTGAAAATGGTTGTCTTCCCCTTCGCCAGCACAGCGGCCATGATGATGTTTTCGGTCGCAGTTACGCTTGCCTCGTCGAGAAGTATGCGCGTCCCGTTAAGCCTGTTGTCGCAGGAAAGATCATAACATCCGTTTCCCTGCACGTCAGCGCCAAGACGGCTCAAGCTCTGAAAATGTGTGTCCAGGCGGCGTCTTCCTATAACATCGCCCCCGGGCGGATAGACAACAACCCTTCCGTAACGGGTTATCATGGGGCCGGCAAATAAAATCGAAGACCTGACCTGGCGACACAGATCCGGCGCAAGCTTTCTCTTGCGGATCCCCCCGGCGCACATTGTTACCGAATGGCCGCGGATATGAACTTCAACTCCCAGCTCTTCGAGGATGCTGAGCATGGTGTGCACGTCCCTGATCAGGGGAACGTTCTGGAGACAAACGGGTTCATCTGTCAGGATGCACGCAGCGAGCATTGGCAGGGCAGCATTCTTGTTACCGGAGACTGTGAATTCTCCTTCCAGCTTTCTTCCGCCCTCAATTACAAATTCCGACATTCTCTACTCTCCTCCTCACTACCAACACACATTCTCTCCGTGTTCCACACTCGTCCTTTCTCCAATGACTCCCCTTGTCCCTTCTTATGGCTCCTCCGCAAAATCTGTGGGTGTTAACCCGCTTATCTCACAAAATTCCTAAGTCAGTCGTTGAAGGGTATCCGATCAAGAGTTGCGGTTAAGAAAGCGGTTAAGTGTGCGTAGAAGAGTATGAAGAGCGCGGAGTTCACGCCTCAAAGCACCCTTACCCACACACCCTTACCCGACTCGCTTAACCGAAGGCTACGCAGGACAAGCCAGCCTACACCTTTTTCTCCGGTCAAATTATCTCGATACGCGGAAGCCCTCTTCTTATTAAGCGTTCTCCAACATATTTTTTGCAGTGGCGACAATATTTCCGGCCGTAAAGCCGAATTCTTTCTGAAGCTGCGGATACGGAGCAGATGTGCCGAAACTATCCAGACATATTGTCCGGCCGGCCGAGCCGATGTATCGTTCCCACCCCATTGAAACTCCAGCTTCAACTGCAAGCCGCAGCTTGCATTCCGGGGGCAGCACACTTGTCCGGTAATCGTTGTCCTGGGCGTCGAAAAGATCCCACGAAGGCATGCTTACAATGCGCACATTATAATCGCGGCCCAGTATTTCAGCAGCTTCCAGCGATGCTTCCACTTCGGATCCCGATCCGATAATAATGAAATCGGGTGTTCCTTCCCCACTCTGCCACAGCACATATGCGCCCTTGCTCAGGTTGGATGCGTCGGCGTATTTGTCACGGTCGATAACCTTCAGCTTGTGACGGGTCAGAGCCAGCACTGTGGGACCGGTCTTTTTTGCGATAGCCGTGAACCAGGCAGCCGCGGTTTCCGTTGCGTCAGAAGGCCGGATAACCGTTATGTCCGGCATGCAGCGTAAGCTGGCAAGCTGCTCAACAGGCTGGTGCGTCGGGCCGTCTTCGCCTACATTGAAGCTGTCATGGGTAAACACATATACCACAGGAAGTTTCATAATCGCCGCAAGCCTCACGGAGGGACGGCAATAATCCAGGAAAACAAAGAAGGTCGATCCGAAAACCCGGAACCCGCCGTGTAGCGCCATGCCGTTTAATATTGCCGCCATGCCATGCTCGCGCACCCCGAAGTTTATGTTCCGGCCATTGTATGAACCTCTGGCTATATCCTCGAATTTCTTGAGCGTGGTCTTCGTGCTTGCGGCAAGGTCGCCTGCGCCGCCGACAAACTGGGGCAACTTTTCGGCAATGTGCTGCATAACGGTCCCGGAAGCGTTCCGGGTTGCAACCGGATTGTCTGCGGGGAAACCTTCGAAGCCGACTTCAATATTGTCGGGAACCACATCCTCCATAAACGTTTTCCAAAGAGCCGCCTTGTCCGGATGCTCCTCGCAGTATTTCTCAAAGGACTTTTCCCATTCTTCGGCTACACCTTCCAGCTCGGCCAGTCGTTCGGCCAGAAGCTTTTTGACCTCGTCAGGTACGTGAAAGAGCGCGTCTTCGGGAATGCCGATGCTCTTCTTGGCCTCCCGTATTTCTTCCTCGCCGAGAGGCGCGCCGTGGGCAGCGGCAGAATCAACCTTGTTGGGGCTGCCCTGGCCGATATGCGAGTGACAAATAACAATCGTCGGCTTCTCTGTCTCTTGTTTAGCCTTCGTAATAGCTTCGTCGATTTCCGCGTACTTGTGGGCATCGACCTCAAGGACATGCCAGTTGTAACCTTCAAAGCGCTTACGCACATCATCGCTGTAGCTCAGATCGGTCGACCCGTCGATGGTGATGCAGTTGCAGTCATAAAAAACGATTAGGTTGTGCAGCCCCAAATGTCCCGCCAGCGCAAAAGCTTCGTGGCTTACGCCCTCCATCAGGTCGCCATCGCTGGCAATTACGTAGGAATAGTGGTCAACGGGTTTGAAATCCTCCGTGTTGAAGCGTGAAGCGAGCATTCTTTCTGCCAGCGCCATCCCCGTAGCGTTACCGCAGCCTTGTCCCAGCGGCCCGGTTGTAGTTTCCACCCCGGGGGTCGTGCCGTATTCGGGGTGACCCGGGGTAGCGCTCTTCCACTGGCGGAACTCCTGCAACTCGGTAAGCGGCAGGTCATAACCGGAAAGATGGAGCAGGCCGTAAAGAAGCATGGAGCCATGGCCCGCGGAAAGCACAAACCGGTCCCGGTCAAACCAATGCGGCTTAGTCGGGCAGTGCTTGAAATGTTTCAGAAAAAGCGTGGAAGCAACTTCCGCCATTCCCATTGGCATCCCCGGATGTCCCGAGCCTGCTTTCTCTACACCGTCCATTGACAATCCCCTGATGGTATTTGCCATCAAAATCACATCCTGTTCAGAAACATTGTCCATAATTCCTTCCTCTCACTTTTTGTTATTATTTTCGAAGCAGAATAGTGCCTAATGTAAGATCAATTGTCTAGCCGTGATTTTCGCGGGGTTGCCACGTTGGCGAGCAGCTGTTATCGTGTTTGTGTGCTGGGCGGTGGGAGTCATTACACGAGTGGTCCAAGACGCCTCGGACTTGACTTTCATGAATAGATCAGGCTAGAAATAGAGCTAACAAGCAGATCGAATGTTTTTGCGTGTAATCGCGCAAAACTTTGATTTCCGAAGTTCTGCTCCAACAAGAAAGACAATATGGAAATTCCAAAGTATCTGAATAATTACAAGCCACTGTATGAGCGGGACCCGCGCGAAGCTGCCAAGCGCTGCTTCGCCAATGCGAGGTACGGTCTGTTTCTTCATTACGGGCTCTACTCATTGCTCGGCCGCCATGAATGGGCACAACTGAAAGAACGCATCCCAGTGGCGGAGTACGCCAAGCTAGCCGATCAATTCACCGCTGAGAAGTTCGATGCCAAGGCGATTGTGAAACTGGCGGTCGACGCTGGCATGTCCTATATCAATCTAACCACTCGTCACCACGAGAGTTTCTGTCTGTTCAAGACAGAGAAGACAGATTTCAACAGCTTGAATTCCCCTTGCGGCCGTGATCTTGTTCATGAACTGGCCGAAATGTGTGATGAGGCGGGACTAGCACTGCATCTGTACTACTCGCACGGGCGCGATTGGAAGCATCCGCACGCGCCAGACAACGATTCTTGGGGTGGCTCGGCGCGACCGGAATATGAATCGCCGCAACCTGCTTACGCTTACGGCGATGAACATGATTTGAGCCAGTACCTGCAATTCATGAAAGACCAGATCACTGAACTACTGACGCAATACAGCCACCCCATCGCAAGTATTTGGCTCG
>CAYTRK010000135.1:0-6526 GCA_964440205.1 uncultured Victivallaceae bacterium | reverse complement strand
GTTGCATTTTCTCATTTTATTGTCCACTTTTCCCATTTTCTCTGGCGCGTTACACCAGAAAAACGGCCCTTATGGCAAAATCTCAATGTAAGATATGCGGGGTAGACATTTTGAGGGTGGGGTTGTAGAGTGTGGCATTTCGCGTGGCAGGGCCATGGCGCGGGTCGCCGCGCTTAAATGCGGACTTTTCGACCATGAAACATTCTACTCAGACTATAAGCGATTGCTCCTTTAGTCTAGGAGCATATACCGGGACAATTGCTGAGAAGTATTACTCTGATGACCTTCTCAATGATTTACAAAATATTGCCGAAAAGGTATGCACCGGCGCTTCCCTCGGACTGGGTGCCGGACGAAACAGAAATGTACTCGCCAGGTTGCTTCTGAATAGATCCGCAGCCGGTCCGGACCGCTCGATGGCGGTAGTAATTAAGAGTTTTGCGCCTCAGCCTCTCATCAAGGACCTGATAGACAGAAGGCGGGGATCCAAAGCCTCCAGGACCTGGAAAGCAGCAATGGCCCTTCAGAATGCCGGCATTGGAACTCCCGAACCGGTATTTTATATGGAGCGGCGGGAAGGCAAGCGACTGGTCGAGAGTTACTACGCGGTGAGATACTCCCCGGAAATAGTCAGTTTCAAGAGGGAGTTGATTCGTCTTTTCCGGGAGGAACTCGAATGCAGTGAGTTTATGGCTCTTCTGGAGACGGTCACGCGCGGGATACGCGGCATGCATGAAGCCGGGTTCCTCCACAACGATCTTGGCAACCAGAACATATATCTGTGCGGCGCCGGACGTGAGAGATGGGGTGAGCCGTTGTTTGTGGATCTGAACAGGGGCACGCTCAGGCAGGATCTGTCGTTGCGCGAGAGGGCCCGGGACATTTCTCGAATTTGGCTTCCTTCTGACCTGTTGCGCGTTTTCAAGGAGATGTATTTCGACGGGAAGAGGCCCCCGATTGCCTTTCACAAATGGGAGAAGGTCTACCGTAATCTCTATGCTGTACATGCCAACACGCGGAAAATGCGCCATCCTATTCGTCACTTGCGAGCCCCGCGCGAACAAACTCCGCCTGAAGAAAGGTATCCGCGGCCGAAGGAAATGTGGGTATGGGACAGCAGGTCGGCACAGCCCATCAGTCTAATGCGCCGCAAGGATCGGAAGAAACATTACCGTCCGGGGCGGAATGCGCGAATAGTTGCTTCGACGGCCTGGGCTGCCGTGCCGGCGCTTAAGGAATATCACAGTCTTCTGGAAAGCTGCTATACTCTTCCTGTCCAGATGTCCAAACGCGCAGGTGTTGCCCTGAGTCTTGCTCCGGAAAGAGCAGAGGCTGAAATTGAGCTGCTTAGCGAGCTTGGCGATCCGCCGGTTTTTGTTCGTCTTTACAGGCATGAAGACAGCAAGGTTTCCCATTTTAAGAGGAAATGGATAAAGCAGCTTCATTCACTTGGTCACGATGTTTCTATAGCGCTGGTTCAGGACCGCCGGTCTGTCATTCAACCGCGTCTCTGGAAAGAATTCGTTCATTCAGTTGTTGATGACATCAGTGGCCATGTTGGTTTTATTGAAGTGGGACATGCCATAAACAGGGTGAAATGGGGAATATGGGAACCTCGCGAATATACAGAAATGCTTGAAGCTGTTGCGGATCTCGCCCGCCAGCGTCCCAATGTCAGGTTTACTGGTCCGGCTGTCATCGATTTTGAATATCCTTATCTCATTTCGGCGCTTAAAAGAATGCCGGGATCCTTCAGCTTTCACGGATTGTCGCACCATCTTTATGTGGATCGGCGCGGCGCCCCGGAAAACCGGCAAGGCCCTTTCTCGTTGCTTGAGAAATGCGTTCTGGCAAGGGCAGTGGCGCGCTGGAGCGGAACCTGCGGGGATCGACTTATAATATCAGAAACAAACTGGCCTTTGTCGGGGACCGGAGTGTATTCCCCGGTAGGCGCTCCGTATGAATCTCCGGGGCCCAGGTTTAATGATCCCAGTGTAGACGAGGATACATATGCCGACTTTATGATCAGGTATCTGCTCATAGCCTTATGTTCGGGTATGGCCGAGAGGGTCTACTGGTGGCGTATCGCCGCACATGGTTTTGGTCTCGTGGATGATCGTGCCAAAGGCATGTGGCGAAAGCGGCCGGCATTCGGAATGTTGAAGCATTTCATTCAGATGACAGACCAAAGTGTATTCCTGCGCAAGCTTACGCCCGCCCCCGGAGTTCACTTCTTTGTCTTTTCGGACAAGGACGGCGGTGAATGGTGTGCGGCTTATTCCACGAAGGGAAAGACCTCCGTGGATCCGCCGTTCAATCTTGTCTCGGTAACCGATGCTTTCGGCACATCCGTCAAACAGAAGGTAAAGGCCTGTGAGCTCGGATCAAGACCGGTCTACATGTATTTTGGTTGAAGTGGGCAGAGTCAGCTTGTCGTTGCAACTGCTTCAGGCAAAGTATAAATTGTTGAAAAACCCTAATCTCGGAGGTCGCAGCGGGTGCAGAAGTCATTGCATAAGATGGACATATTGTTTATTGATAAAGTTTTTCTCTCAGGACTCCCAAGCCTTATTAGAGGCGTAGAGCTTTTCAATCTGAAGCTCATTGAAGACATGGCGCGGCTTGGGAGGCGGGTTGACGTGGTGTGTCATAAGTCATGGAACAACCGGATTTGCGCGCTGGACGGCGCGGACAGGATCAACATTATGCCGGTGTCGTACGGCAGCCGGTCAGTCATCAACGGTCTGGCATGTGCGCTCAGACTGTGTCGAATGAAAAGCACTATGGCGCGGGACACGACGTTTGCGTATCGTATCATGTTGCTTGGTAATGTTGCTAACGGACTGATTCCGTCCCTCGGCATTCTTCGCCTGCGAAAGGTCTACGAGAGAGCGGTACTGATAGCGCACCGGGAGCCAACTGGAAGATTCCTGCGCGGCCTTTCGCGGCGGACTGAAGTTGTCGCGGTAAACAAATATATTGGAGCTCAATTCCGGAAGGCCGGGTTCGAAACCGACGTATACTATGGTGTGACAGACGCTACGGCATTCAACAGCGCAGACCGGCCCCGGAAGGACAAGGCAACGGTAGACTTCTGCGTGCTCGGATATCTGGACAATGCGTGGAAGGGTTCCGATACTGCAATAGCCGGATTCATGGCATTGCCGGAGGCAATACGCGAAAAAAGCCGTCTGCATCTGGTTGCATTTAAGAATCCACCCGAGATGCCGGAAGATAACGTCATAGCATACAACTGGATACCCAGATCGGAGATTCCCGGATTTCTTTCTTCAATGGATGCTATGATAGTGCCTTCGCGTGATGAGGACGTCATGCGGGAAACTTTTTGCCAGGCGATGGTCCAGGGAATGTTAAGCGGTCTTCCGGTTATAGCTAATAATTTGCCAGTGTTGACCGAAAAGCTTGATAAAGGCGGAGGGCTGGTCTTTTCCACGACAGAGGAACTGACCCGGGCATTGGAGCAGTTGTATCGGAACGAAGGCCAGCGCAAACAGATGGGCGAACGCGCTCGTCAGACGGCAAAGAAGCGTTACGTGTGGAGTACGGCTGACTTTCTAAAGCGTTACTGCTGACAACGAGGGTGGTGAAATCAGTATGACAGACAACATAACCGAAAAGATAGAGTGGGGCTGGGTTGCAACTTTTTTATACAGCGCCATATTTGGAATCACCTTTTCCATTGCGCTTGGAGAAACCCTGCTCGGAATAGCTTTTCTTATTCTGATTGTTCGATGTGTCAAAAACAGAAAACAGCCTACATGGTCCCTGGAAGCCTGGTTCGCGCTCGTATTTTTTGTCTGGGCGGTGGTGACTATATGGTTCGGGATAGACAGAGAGGAAGGTTTTTCGCGCTTATCAAGACTTGCATGGTTCGCAACGATACCGGCTTTTGCTACCGTTGTGCGAAGTACAGGAGATGTAAGGAAGTATCTAAAGTTCTTTGTTGCGGGTTGTACTGTGCTATCACTCTATCTGCTTTCCTCCAATCTGCTCGAAGCTTACCAGGTTGCCGCAGAAAATGGTGCGAGTTATGTCGCCGCTCTTGTAAACGCCGGATCTATGACCGGAGGCCAGGTGCTTGTTATGGGAATCCTTGCTACTATGGGTTTGTTGTTTGTGCGCAAGGGCAGGGGAAAAACACTGTGGTTTGTTCTGAGTTTGCAACTGATTGCGATTCTTATAAATTTCAAGAGAGGCTCCTGGATGACTATGCTTATTCTGTCTCTTGTTTTTCTGGCTTACCAACGGAAGTGGAAAGGACTGCTTCTGGCTCTTTTGATAATCGGAGCTGCAGCGGCGACCCCGCCCGTGCGGTCAAGGATTGCCGGGCTCAGGGAAGAAATGGATCCCTGGGGAGGCGGACGTCTTACCATGTGGACGAAGGTGGCTCCGCAACTTATTTCGGAAAATCCCTGGACCGGGATAGGATACAACTCAATGTCAGAGGAAACTATGAATGATGCTGCAATCCGCAAATGGCGAAGTCAGAACCCGGAGAAGCATCCTCCTTTGCAGCTTGTTGAACCACGCAGAGATCATCTCCATTCCAATCCCGTCCAGATCATTGTTGGAACCGGAATTCCCGGCTTCCTCTTATATACAATATGGATGCTGACTGTTCTGGTTCGGGCAACAAAGCCCATACTCTCTGGCAACCGGGGTGGCGAAGGTGACCTTGTGTTTCGTTTTTCCGTCCTGCTGATGATTACCAGCCTTTTTCTCAACGGCCTTGTAGAGTATAATTTCGGCGATACAGAGCTGGTTATTGTTCTCGGATCGCTGATGGGCATTGTAGGCGGATGGCGCGGAGGCAGCGAAACGCAAGGTCATGAAAGCAAGCTTTAATATTTTATCCATTGCGTTGAGCCGGGATTGTGATATCATTACGACAAATATCCGGCAAATGTCTGAATCTGATATCAGGGAGGTTAGAAATGAGCCAACGCGCTGTAATGTCAACTGTTAAATTTATCTGTTTAATGTCCATGTTCCTTGCGCCTGCATTTTGCTTCGGCCAGGATACTACCGACATAGTTGAGGTCGGCAACGAGGCTCGCTGGTATGGAAATTTGAGCCTGGGTATGATGGATTTTGAAGGCGACCAGGACTTCGAGGATGCATTTGTTACCACCTTAAGGCTCGGCTATGACTATTCAGACCCATGGTCATTCGAAGGTGTTTTGACGCTTGCCCCTGGAATTGATGCAAACGATGAGGTTTTGCCGGCACCCGACTGGGACAGTGCAAATGCTATTGGCCTAGCCGTAGATGGACTGTTTCATTTTACAAGATGGGACCGACTGGATCCGTATATTGCCGCGGGGATCGGGATCATGAATTTTGACGAAGAGCCTCGAGAAGGAGACGCCACTGATTTTCAGTTCAGGATAGGCGGAGGCGTTTTGTATCATTTCAACGACGAATGGGCTGTGAGGGCGGATTATCGCGGAATGCTTGCGGGTTTCGGGGGATCGCCTAATGCAAATTCTGTAATCGACGCCGGCTTAGTCTGGACATGGGGCGCGCGCTATCCGCATCAGATTATTGCAGTTGGTGCTGATGCCGATACCGATGCGGATGGACTTACTGACAAGAGAGAGCAGGAAATCGGCACCGATCCGTACGATCCGGACACCGACGATGACGGACTTTCCGACGGAGAGGAAGTGCTTGAATACAAGACTGATCCGCTTAATCCCGACAGCGACTGGGATCTTTTGAAGGATGGCGAAGAGGTACATAAGTACAAGACAGATCCACTCAAAGCGGACACCGATGACGGGGGCGTAACCGACGGCCACGAAGTGCTTGAAGACGCGACTGATCCGCTTGACGGCGCTGATGATCTAGTTCTGTACACCCTGAATATAAATTTCGACACCGATTCGGCGGTTATTAAGCCGAAGTACTTTGAAGATATCAATATAATCGGCAAAGTGCTGAAGCGAAACGAAGGATCTACCGCCGTCATTGAAGGGCATGCCGACAAGCGCAAAACATCCTCCGCGTCTTACAACAAGAAGCTGTCGTTGAAACGGGCAAGGTCGATAAAGAAATACCTTGTCAAAAAGTGGGGTGTAGCCGAAAATCGGCTGACGGCCAGAGGATATGGATTCGAGCGGCCGATAGCGCCAAATGATCCAAAGACGGGGAACGAGAAAAACCGTCGGGTCGAGGTCTATATCCGAGGTGTGGACAAGCAAAAGGAAGCTAGCATCTCAACCCCAGACGCCGCATCCGAACCAGAGATGGAACCAGGACTGGAACCAGAACTGGAAATAATCAAATAGGGATAGGGAAGGCGCACTCGTACCGGGACTCGGCGTTATTCATCAACCACCTCCTTAACATTCTTCTGCTGAATGCTCGCATAAAGTTTTTGCGGGCTAAACGCTAAGAATCAATATGCTCACTGCAGCTTCGCGGGCTCGGGTTTTAAGGCGAAAACCACGGTTTTGCTGCCGAATTTACCCGGCGCACGGGCCACTAGAAGGCAGACCTTGTG
>CAYTRK010000134.1:0-6532 GCA_964440205.1 uncultured Victivallaceae bacterium | reverse complement strand
TACATCAAAGCCAATACGGGAAACGATAATGTTTAGTTTTTCATCTCCTTACTATTTTATTCTTCTGCTTCCGCTGGCCGCGGGAGCGTGGGCCGTCTTCCGGAAAAGGAAGAAACGCGGATTGCTTTTTCCGTCGACATATATCCCTTCACAATCCGCCTCATGGCGCGTATCCGTTGCCCGTACCGCTCCCCTCTTCTACCTGCTTGGCCTACTGTCAATCATTACGGCGCTGGCAAGGCCACGAAACGTCCTGTCAACATCCAGCAGGACAGCAGAAGTCATAGCCATACAGATGATAGTGGATGTGTCCGGCTCAATGAGAGCTCTTGATATGTCAACCAAAACCGACGCCGGGTGGAAATACAGGACCCGGCTTGACGCTGTAAAGGACGCTTTCAAGGACTTCGTTGAACAACGCCCGCACGATCTGACGGGACTGATTACATTCGGAGGTTATGCTACAACCCTTTGCCCGCTGACACTTGATCACCAGGCGTTGCTTCATATACTCGAAGGAGTTGAAATACCCGACCCCGAGGTAGACCGCCGGGGACAGGCCGTAGACGCTGAAGAACTGATGACGGCCGTAGGCGATGCTCTGGCAACCTCATGCGCCAGGTTCCGGGACGTCGACGCCAAATCAAAAATTGCCGTACTCCTGAGCGACGGCGAATCAAATACCGGCGCCGTGGAACCGATGGAGGCGGCAAAGGTGGCAAAAGAATTCGGCATAAAAGTCTACACTATAGGCGTTGGCTCAACCGGCTACGCCGCTTTCATTGTCGATACGCCGCTTGGCCCCAGGAAAATCAGGCGCCAGGTAGTGTTAGACGAAGAACTGCTGCGCAGCATCGCAGACGAAACCGGCGGCCGTTATTTCAACGTAAGAGACAAAGAAGCTCTCGGCGAAGCTCTTGAGGAAATCGACAAGCTTGAAAAGACAAAAATAGAACAAACAGTTTACTATCAATATGACGAACTGTTCGGCTGGTTCCTTTTTCCGGGAATCATACTTATCCTGCTTGGAACCTGCCTGAATATGTTCTGTGCGCAAAGGATTATGTGATAATGGAACTTCGTTTTGTATATCCTGAACTGCTTTTTCTCCTTTGGATCGTTCTTCCTCTGGCTGCATGGTGGTATCATGCGGCCATGGACAAGGAGAAAAGAATGCGAAAATTTGTAGCTCCCCGCATGCAGGCGCGACTCCGGCCCCCTCGCTCAATGCGAAGATCTTTTCTACAGGCGGCAATGATCTGCCTGGCGCTGATTCTCTCGCTGATCGCCACAGCGCGCCCACAGTGGGGAAAACGCGACCAGACCACCTATGCAAAGGGCAGAGATATTGTAATCGCTCTTGATGTATCGCGCTCCATGCTGGCAGAGGACATACATCCCAATCGCCTGCAGCGGGCAAAAGCCGATATCATGGACCTGGTCAGGACACTCCAGGGCGACCGCGCCGCGCTCGTAGCGTTCAGAAACGGAGCAAGGCTGCTCTGTCCGCTGACTACTGACTATGCATTCCTCAGGCAGGCCCTCGAGGGCGCCGACACTTATTCGGCGCCGCGCGGTCCCACCGACCTCCAGAGCTCCGTGGCCAAAGCGCTGGACGCCTTCGAAAGCAAATCAGCTTCGCACAAAGCTATCGTACTTGTCTCCGACGGCGAGGATTTGTCAGGTGAAGTCGCCCAGGCGGGAAAACGCGCGGCGGAAAGAGGCATACCCATCTATTCAGTAGGACTTGGCAGCGCTTCGGGTTCGAAAATTCCCGATCCAGACAATCCGGGAGAATACATTACTTATAAAGGGAAGCCAGTCCGGTCCCGACTCAAACACGAAGCGCTGAGAACCCTGGCGGAAAAGAGCGGCGGCGCCTACATTGCCATTGGAACCGCTGGAACAGCAGAAGTAACCCTCGGCAACCTATACCAGGACCATCTGAGACGCATTACTGCCCGCTCTCTTCACGAAGAGGTAGAGAGAATCTATATCGACCGGTTCCAGTATTTTCTTTTCCCGGCAACCATTCTTTTTCTTGCCGCCATGTTTTTAAGTAACGGCAGACTTTCACTGACCCGCAGACAGAGCCGGACAATGCCCATGCCGCACAACAGTAGTGCGATGAAACCATTGGTTTCAACGATCTTGATTGCCTTTGCGACTGTTTGTCTCCAGACTTTTGCCAGGGGGCAGGAACAAACCAATACAGTAGCGGAAAAGCATACTTTCAGTCCGGAAAAAAGTTCGCAGCCTGATTCCAAACTCCCTATACCCCCCGGACGAGAAGGCGGACGCATCGCCGAGAACCTTTACAGGGCGGGCAAATATATTAAAGCTGCTGAAGCCTATATTGAAGCTTCAGGCGAAGCCTCAGACAGCATGAAGCAGACACTCCTGTATAACGCCGCCGTTGCTTACTACCGGGCACAAAAATACGAAGACGCCAAATCTTTACTTGGCCAGCTTTCAAGGCAAAGCTCACCTCCGGAAGGAACAAGCCAGGCGCTGGGGACCGCTTTGCACAAGCAGGCTCTTAACATGTCCGCCGACAATTCCACTAACGCGCTTCGAAAAGCCGAGCTTCTACGGCAATCCGCAGAGGCTTTTCGCTCGGCTCTCAGCAAAGAACCCGAAAACGATTCACTCCGCCACGATATAATGCTTACATCTGAAAGATCAACACAGGCAGAAAAACATGCCAGGAAAGCTGAACTTCTCGACAAATACGGAAAGACCCCGCCTTTCGCTATCATGGACAGAATGCTTAATGCCGAGCGGGATATAATTCATGATATGAAAGCAGCTTTCACTAACGATTCCCCTGAACAGATCTATCAGCTCGAAGAACTGGCTTCTCAACAGAACAACACCTCGGACCTCTGGATCCCCCTTCGCAGTCATATGGAAAAAGCAACACAGGCAAGCACAAACAAACTTGCCGCGAAACAAGCTGCAGATCTACAGAAAATAAGTGATTCAACCGAGATGCGGATGCGCAAAACCGCTCGTCTGCTCAAAGACCTTGATACGGCCGCCCTGGAATCAGCGTCTTCGGCTGAACGGCGGATCTATGGCTTCTGGAAACCGATGGCGCCATACAGAAAAATTCTCGAAGAAGACCTTCGGAGACAAACCAATTCGATAGCTCTGAACAAACAAGCGGATCAGTTTACCCAGGCTGCAAATGAGGCATTGATCGAGCAACAGGAATGCGCTGACCTTTCGAAACTTTTCTCCGAACGTTTCAATGCGTCAGCCCGGACAGAAACCGCAACACCCCGCGCCGAAACAGAACAGGATAAAACCCTGACAAGCGAGAAGAAGGAAGAGATCCTGAAACTTGCTTCCAGGGCCGAGAAAGAGCAGAGCGAAGCGGCGCGGCTCATAGAGCAAGGCAATCACACGTCCGCCCTGACAAGCCAGGGGGAAGCCTACCGCATCCTGGAAAAAATACGCGATATGTTGCCTCCCGAGAAAGAATCCGACCAAAACAAACAGCAAGACCAGAACAAACAGGAAAAACAAAAGCGACAGGGACAGACACCTGAGCCACAAGATAAGCCGCAACAGCCGCAGCCGAATGACCAGCAACCCCCTCCGAAAGAAGAACAGAAGCCGGACGAATCGGAAGACCAGAAGAAGGCCGGAAAGAAAGATATTCCTGAGGATGTTCAACAGATATTAAGGAAAGCGCTCCAACGCCAGAAAGAGCATGAATTGGAGAAACAGAGACGGCGGACAAGAACGCCTTTGCAGCCTTTTGAAAAGGACTGGTAACCGCCATGCGAACACACAAATTTCTGATCTCACTCATCGCAATAACACTTGCATGCGCTTTTCAATCAAAAAGCGCCACTAAAGACATATCCGTCACACTCGAAACAAGCAGGAACAAGATATATCTGGGAGAATCCTTTGATTTAACGCTGAAAGTGGAAGGAACAAGCCGCAAGTTGGACCCGGATCTGTCTGAAATCAAGGACTGCCGGATAGAATTTCTCGGCTCAAGAGACCAAACAATGGTCTCGGTGACAAGAATAAACGGAAAGCTCCGGAGAGTCTCGGAAACAGCCAGGTTTTACATGTACCGCCTGATACCGGAATCTGCAGGTAGATTCGTCGCCGGACCTGTATCAGTGCCAGTCAATGGCCAAACCATAAAAAAAACCGGCCCTGTCATCCAGGTAACCGGCATAGAAAAGCAGGACTTTGTCTATATTGACATATCCGCATCCCGGGAAACGGCATTGATTGTAGATCCGTTTATGATCACGATGAAAATTGGCATCAGGAAACTTCCGTCTCCGTTTTCTTCTACGCAACCCCTTATTCCACGATCCCCGCCCTCGCTTCAGATTCCTTTCCTTGATTTTGATCCCATCCCGGGACTGCAAAATCCGGATATCCGTTCAATCCTGCAGGACAAGCTGGTGGATTCCCCCCGCACCGCGGGGTTTAATATAAACGGAATTGAGCTGGAGCGGGGGCTGGATCCTTTCAGCTTCGGTTTCTCCCATGACCCTTTCGAAAAACGAAAAGCAAAATTCACATTTAACCGCCGGACAATTGAAAAAGACGGAACCGAATACTTGGAATATTACATCTCGCTGCAATACCGTCCGGAGGAAGAAGGCATCTATACTTTCGGGCCCGTAACCTTTAAAGGGAAAATAATCTCCGGTGTAACCGACGGCAGAGATCTAATAACAAAAGACATCTTTGCTGTAGGACCCGCTGCAACCGTCCGGGTCGTCCCGCCACCTCAGGAGGGCCGGCCAGAACATTATGTCGGAGCCATTGGCTCAAATATGACTGTCAAAACAGCCATAGACAGCCAGAACTGCAATGTCGGAGATCCCCTCAAATTAACGGTTACTATCGGAGGAGACATCAGGCTCAAAAATACTTACCCCCCGAAACTGGACGACATACCTGAACTCGAAGACAATTTCAGAATCTATTCTGATACCGTCAAAACGCTCAGCAGGCAGGACAGCCGGCAATTTGTCTATACCATCAGACCAGTGCGCGAAGGGACACTCGAAATACCGCCCATGGAATTCGCCTACTTCGACTCAGGCGCCAGAGAGTACCGCACAGTAAGCACAGACCCGATTCCTGTTCGCGCCAGGAAAACCGCTCAGGTGGCAACCAACATTGTCATCAGCGCTGCCACGGACAGAGCTCCGGACGAAGAAGACTTCCATGTTCCCGCCCCTGTTTACGCCGGCAAACCGCCCGACCTCAACACAAACCCATGGGGCGCAAAATGGCAGCTTCACCTCCTCATTTTTCCGCCTCTGTTGTTCCTTGCGGTCGTAATTGGACAGAAGATCGCGCCTTTTTTTGCGGGATTTGAAACACACAGAAAGAGACAGCTTATTGCTCCGACAACCATCCTTGCTATGAAAGAAGAATTCTGTCAGAGCTCCGACCCCAAGACAAAAGCCCGCGCAATTGCTTCCGGCCTCAGCAGGTATGTGGCCAGGCGCTTCGGCTCGTCCAACGAAGCGCCGACGCCCCCTGAAGCCGCCCTGTTACTGAAAGAAAGCGGTCTTCCCGACAACCTCGCAGAATCATGCCGTAATATTGCGCAACGAAACTTTGATATCGCTTATTCTCCCGAACCCGAGTTCAATGCGCAGCAGATGGAAAATGATCTGGTTACCGCAACTGAACTTATTTCAAATATCGAGAACTGCCTGAGAGTGAAACGGAACCGTAAAACATGAAGAAGATCATCAATATTGTGGTCTTGATATTTTTTCTTGCCGCCGCTTTCTGCTGCCATGGCGCAGAAAAAGACGAAATCGACAGAAGACCGGACCTGGGCATGTTTATGTGGCACCGGGCCGGTTCAATCATGGCAACAGCCGAAGACAAGAACGAATTCCTTGCTGCGGCAGACGCATATTATCAGATTGTTCAATCGGGCGGAAGGAATAGCCGCGTTTTTTACAACCTCGGGACTGCGCTGCTCCAGGCTGAAAGGCACGAAGAAGCCAAAGCGTGGCTCCGGCTGGCCGAGCTGTATAGCGGCACAAGCTGGGAAATACGAAGAAATCTGCTCCTTGCCATAAATAAGGGAACAATCAACGCTGACAACGCCGTGCCCTGGTACCGTATCCCGCTCTTCTGGCATTTCGATCTTTCCATGCGTGTCCGTGGGATCATTGCAACCCTTGCATTCGCGATGTTCTGGCTTGCCCTGACGCTCAGGAGACTGAGCAACGGCTCACATCGCGCCGGTGTTATTGCTGTGCTCTCTTTGATTGCTTTATCTGCATTCGGCACCAGCTACGTGGTTTCGGCCCACGAGACACGCGAGATACTCGAAAACAGGACTGGCAATCCGATGCTTTTAGCCCCGGACCCGGCGCCAAGCAGGGAACCCGGCGCGTGAATAGATCAGGATAGAGAGAAAAAGTATTGGACAGGATGGTAGTGGTAAAAGTTTTATGAAAACGAATGAAAGCTGGGAAGATCGCTTGACGACTACGGCGACGACTACGAAATACGATCCACA
>CAYTRK010000133.1:0-6545 GCA_964440205.1 uncultured Victivallaceae bacterium | reverse complement strand
GGTTTACTTTCTTCCGTTTCTTGCCCCGAGAGTAAATCCATTGCAAGGTCTTTGCCGGAATACTGGAATCCCATCCGATGGGCCGAATGTTCTAGTCAAAACGTGCCGACATAAGCGGAAACATTTGAAAGATCCATTATTGCAAACCGAATCTTTTTGCCCTATCTTGCGGGTTAAGGGTATCAGACTGACTTCTTCATGAATAATTCAGGCCAGGAAAAATCAAAGATGCAAATGATATCACGGGAAAGAGTTCTAGCGGTTATCGAGAGTAAGCAGCCTGACCGGATTCCAATTTACGGTTGGATTAGGGCCAATCTGGAAGATAAGATTTCCAGGGCTTTCGGCTCCGTGGAGAATTTTGAGGATCGCTATGAGTTCGACTTAGCGCATCTGTTCGGAGGTCCTCGCCCCTATCCCGGCAAGGACCTTAAGGCATTGCGTGAAGCCAATGGCGGAACGATTGAACCGTCACACTTGATCGATTTCCCTCTAAGCGACCCCGATAATGAGTCTGCCTACAAGGCGCTTCGCGACAGCATTGAGCATCATAAAATTCTGCGCAACCGTTTTGTTTACGTACAGACTCCTGGAATCTTTGAATGTCTCAACGGCCCATTCGGGATCGAGAATCATCTCATGTACCTGGCTCTCTACGAATCGGAACTGCACGAAGTATATCGGCGACAGGCTGAGTGGAACCGGCAGTTTGCCATGAATTGTCTGGATCTCGGGATTGACATGATCCATGTGTCCGATGACTGGGGCGCGCAGACTGGGTTGATGTTCAGTCCTGACACATGGCAGAATCTGATCTATCCATATCACAAGATCACTTGCGATGCCGTGCGCAAGCGAAGCGGATACCTCAGTCTTCACTCTGACGGGAACGTAACACAGGTGCTGGATGGCATTGTAGAGCTCGGCTACAACGTATTACATCCATACCAGGTCTCTGCCGGCATGGACTATGGTCTTTACTTTGAGAAATATCAGGACAAGTTTGCCATCATGGGCGGCCTTGATGTTCAGACCACCATCGGATTCGGGAACCTTGATCGGCTAAGAAAAGATATCGAGCAGATCATCAACACTTTTGCCGATCGCGGTCTTTTGTTATGTACCAGTCACTTTGTGCAGGACCACTGTTCCATTGAAGAACTGACTTTCGCCTATGACCTTATATATGGTCTCGTCCGCAAAATTGGCTCTGCCCGATAGCAAAACTTTTGAGTGAGCTTGAATATTTTTTTGGACATTCCGCAGAATAGAAATCAACGAAAAGACACTTTTAGCATGGCCGGCAGCTCCACATCCAATGGAGCTTGTTGCAGCGTCATTCAAGGAGTCATAATGATAGTTAAACGAAATGCCGGGGAGACATTGACCGCCGTGGAAATGAACCACGGGGATACCCTCGAATTTAAACGTTTGGACGGATGCCCGGCGCTGATCGAGATCATTGACACGAAGGCTGAAGTTGTCCGCACAAGCCTGAAGAAACCAGGCAAGGCAGAACCGGGAGCAACCACGGTTTACCGTTTCAGGGCAGACTGCAGGATTGATGGAGAGAATATCAGGCTGGAACGACAAGTCGGGACACAGGCATCATTTTACGAACCATGGGAAATTGGCGGAATACGAATCTGGCTGGATGCTGTTGACGCGATTTTCGATTTCATGCGCGAAACACACAGCCCATGCCGTTTGCAGGAAAATTGCTCACACAGCCTTCCGGAGCGCCGTCAGGTGAGATTGGCCATACAGGACGCATCCGCGCGCATCTGTCCAGAAACTGTTCAGCCCTGGTGTCCGCTTCCCGGCGACGGCCTGAAAATCCAAAATTGCTATCGAGGCGAAGACTGTTGGATGGGCGCCTACAACGGCGCTTCGGCTCACGGCGGATTAGACATCAACCATCCCGCCGGCACACCGCTTTATGCTCCTGTCAACCTCGATGATCATTTTCTCTACAATGCAACAGCAACCGGACACAACAATAACCGTTGGCACGGCATCCGCCACTGGCCTGACGGGAGGGTATGGGTGTTGACAAGTTGCCACATGACTCATCTGACAGTTGCTGAACATACCCCGTTGCGGGCTGGGACACAGTATGCCGAGGGAGCGGGCGTCCATGTGGGCGTGGCGGAACACAGCCATTTCGCTTTTGCCATCCTGGATCACGGGGAATTTATCCGGCTCGATCCATGGATACTATTCTGGCAGATGTACAAAGATCAGGCAGCCGACAAAACGGATCAATAAATATTCGCGAAATCCTGTTCTGAGTACCATCAACGCCGGTGATATGTAAGCGTCCGGTCAGCCACCTCCTTCCCGGGATGCCGATACTGTCATACATTGACTCCATTCCAGGTTCATGTCTTCAAACTCCTTGAAATCTCCGCATAGTGATGTGCGCCCAGTAGACCTGCATATGCAAAAGCACTTAGCCCGCATATCTCACAGAATTTCGTAGCGAGAGCGTGGAGAGTGCTGCTGCGGGGGTGCAAATTGGTAAAACGCCGGAGCAGCCGTATAGACATACTGCAATCTGGCGTTTTGCCAATTCGTGCCCTCGCAGTGGCGCTATCCGCGCTCGCAGCAGAAAGTTTGTGAGATATGCGGGTTAGCATATTGTCGTGCAACGGTTTACATGTGATTCAGATCTGGAAATTCGGTTTAGTGCATGGGCGTATCGCCAATCCGCATCATTTCGGCTTCGAGCTTGGCAGTCATGCTTGCAACGGTCTCGGCATAAGCAGGATTGGCGTACACGTTGTGAAGTTCGAGCGGATCGCTGCGCAGGTCGAACAGTTCCCATTCCGGCGATCCGGTTCCCGGACTGGCGCCGGGCTCGCCACAATCTTCGTTATACCAGTAGATCAGCTTGAATTCGTGCGTGCGGATGCCGTAGTGGGCGTAGGCGTTATGGCATAATTCCTGGTTCATCCAATAACGGTGATAGGCCAGATCGGTCCAGTCGTCAGGCACCGCCCCCTCCAATAGAGGCTTGAGGGAGCGGCCTTGCATATAATTGGGTTGGGACAGGCCCGCAATGTCGAGAAACGTCTGCGCGAAATCGACGTTGCTGGCCATGGCGTCGCAAATTGAACCCGCTTGCACGAGCTTCGGGTAGCGCACAAGAAACGGCATGCGAAAGCTTTCGTCGTAAATGAAGCGCTTGTCGAACCAGCCGTGCTCGCCCAGAAAAAAACCTTGATCCGAAGTGTAAATCACCATGGTATTTTCGGCGAGTCCGTTGGCGTCCAGATAGTCGAGCAGACGGCCAACGTTCTCGTCTACGGAGTGTACGCATTGCAGGTATTTTTGCATGTAGCGCTGATATTTGAAGCGCTTAAGCTCGGCCTGAGTCTTGAATGTGAACGTTTCGCCCGTGTTGCGGCAGCGCAGCGAAAACCCGTCGAGTTGATCGTCACCTGGAAAGGGAACGGTCCTGCCCGCCCCGCCACCTTCCCGTTTACCGGGCGATTCAGGGGTCTCAATCAGGTCGAGATCGTCGTAAGTCATGTCGCAAGCGACTCGCATGCGGGCCGCTCTTGCCGCTTCGGCTCGCTCGCTATAGTCGTCATCGTACGTGTCCGGCGTCGGAATGGGGTCGGTATAGAGCGAGCGATGCTCGGGCTTGGGGTCCCACGGCCGATGGGGCGCCTTGTGATGACACATAAGAAAAAACGGTTTGTCGGCTTCGCGCTCGTCAAGCCATTTCAAACACTTGTCGGTTGTCACATCGGTGACATAGCCGGGCTCCACAATTTTTTCGCCCATCTCGTAAAAGACCGGATCGTGATAGAGGCCCTGGCCGGGCAGTACACTCCAGAAGTCAAAACCGGTCGGCCAGTGCGCGGGTCCCTGTCCGAGATGCCATTTTCCGATCATGGCAGTTTGGTAGCCGCCTGTCCGGAGATGCTTTGCAACGTTGGGCAGTCGGTTGTCCAGATGGGTGGAAAGCGTCGTTACCCGATTGATGTGGTTGTGCGTTCCGGTCAGAATGGTAGCTCGGCTTGGCGTACAGATCGAGTTGGTGACGTAGCAATGGTTGAAACGTATGCCTTCATTCGCGATGCGGTCGAGATGGGGCGTTTGATTGACACGGCTGCCATAGCAGCTCAAGGCCTGGCTGGCGTGGTCGTCGGTCATAATGAAAAGAATATTGGGCTTTGTGTTCATATGAATCCTTTCCGGCATTGAGGGGCAAGACAGTGTCTGTCCCTATTCTTGCCCTGTATTTACTGGTACTCCCGGCAGGATTCGAACCTGCGACCGTCGGATTAGAAATCCGATGCTCTATCCAGCTGAGCTACGGGAGTATGATAAAACCTGAGAAGTAAAACCCCGGAGAGGCCATCAGTCAACCCAGAAACAAAGTTGCCTTTTCCAAAATCGAAACCTGCCGGAATCAGAATGAAATAGTACACCGCGGCAGCTTTTCACGAAGACCCTCGCGCTGTTTGCCGGAAAAGCTGTTGCCGTGTAGCATCAGTACCCGAAGATTCCCAAGTTTCTCTATCTCATCGGGCATGGAATTCAAACGATTGCCGTCCAGCTCAAGACAGATCAGTTCCGTGAGTTCACCAATCCATTCGGGAACAGTCTTAACAGCATTTCCGCTCAAACTCAGAGCCTCCAGATTCTTCAATTCTCTTATTTGCGGAGGCACACTTTTCAACACGTTGTTATCGAGGTACAAGCGTTTCAATTGCTGCAATTCCCTCACACCGTCAGGCAACATGTCAAACTGATTGCCGTTAAGCCTGAGCCAGCGGAGGTTCTTCAACTCCCCGATCTCTTCGGGCAGGATCTTCAGCTTGTTGCGGTCAAGATTCAAATACTTAAGCTCGTTCAAACCGCCGATCGAACCGGGAACAGACTCAAGTTCATTGTCATTAAGGTAAAGGATTCTGAGCTGTTCAAGCCCGCCGATTTCCGGCGAGAGCTCGTTGATCCGGTTCTCGCCAAGATCAAGCCATGTCACTTTTTCAAGGTTCCGTATAACATCGGATACGCTCTTTATCTTGTTTCGCCGCAAACTAACTTTCTGTAATTCAGGCAGCCGGCTCAGCCGGGAAGGAAACAGTTCTATCCCCGAGTTGTACAGATTTACATAACGTACGTCTTCACCTGCCTGTAACGCCTTGTCCATGCTGGTATATTCTTTTAGCCGCACCGGGGTTTCCTGGGGAATGCACCCCGAAAAGATCATTAGAACCACTGCAGTAAAACAAAATCGCCCTAACATATGGATAACTCCGCCTGTCCTTATAACTCCTGTTTACCGGCTGGCTGCCGGTATCAGATTTTTTTAAAATTCTACTTGCCCAAATTCATACACCGCTGTTAGGATACGCTTCTATGAAACATCAAGCAATCATTTGTTTAGCCGTCTCTCTATTTATTCTTGGAGCGGCCACGCCCTCCTCTAACGCTGCGTCTATAGCCAGAAGCAAGCTAGTCCGCGAGCATCTTGTCGCTGACAGGGATGCCTCCGCATGGAGTTGCGGACTGCTTTCACTGAACAGGATACGCGACGTCAGGCGCAATAGGTCGATATACGAACTGGAAACCCGATCAATATTTGCTTACCTTGGATACGACATTCTGCCATGGCTTACTGCATACGGTGCAGCGGGAAACACGGAATCAGAACTTACACCCATAGTTGGCACAGACGACAGCCGCACAGAGTACATGATCGGCGTCAACGCAAACCTGATAGATCAGTCGATACTGGATCCATTGCTGATGGAAGACAGAATAGGCGTACATGCCTCGGCATATTTGAGCAGGGGCAGCGGCGATTGGGGCTTCACCGAAGCCAAATGGACCGAGTTCAATGTCCAGGCTACCGCGTCAATCATAAACGATATCCGAGGAAGCAGGATATTCTGGCCGGAAGCTATTTCGATTTTCGGCGGGCCCATTTATTCAGAGATTACCAGCAGCGCATTCGACGTGGAAGAGAACTTCGGGTTTACTGCCGGGATGGAGATATACTTCACGAAGAGAGTGTCCATAAACGCCGGCCTTGACAACTATGACGATTCCTCTTTCTTCGCGGGACTGCATGTCAGGTTCTAAAGTTCTGCCCCGCTCATTCTATCTACACGAAGACGTAATAGAATTAAGCCGCAGGCTCCTTGGTAAATATATCTTCTCACGATCCGAAGACGGAACTATCACTGGCGGGATTATAGTAGAGACCGAGGCTTACGCCGGCTCCGAAGACAAAGCCTCTCACGCCTTCAATAACCGGCGGACCCCGCGCACCGAAACCATGTTTCAGACAGGCGGCATAGCTTACGTCTACCTCTGTTACGGCATACACAGAATGCTGAACATTGTCACCAATCAAAGCGGCATCCCTCATGCTGTGCTTATCCGCGCAATGCAACCGACAGTCGGCATCAACATAATCATGGCCAGGCGGGCCAAATCCATAATTGACGGTTCTTTGGCCGGAGGCCCGGGTTCACTGACAATGGCTCTGGGTATTACCATGGATGATGACGGTATAGACCTGA
>CAYTRK010000132.1:0-6633 GCA_964440205.1 uncultured Victivallaceae bacterium | reverse complement strand
GATAGACGTGCTTCCGTGCCAGAGATCAGTCATCGCGCCCCCTTTTTCCCAGCACAACCCTGTTCTTGCCAGTCTGTTTAGCCCTGTACAACGCCGCGTCGGAGGCGGCTATTACGCCGTCCAGTTCGGCCGCAGGATCATTCTTCACCGTTGTATCGCACACTCCAATACTGACGGTCACGTTTACTCTCCCTGTAGAAGTCTTTTCAACATTTTTTCGAATCCGCTCGGCGATATCCCGGGTCGCATCGCTATCGGTTTCCGGCAGCAGCACAATAAACTCTTCGCCGCCATACCTCGCCACAAAATCACTGGTTCTAACCGAATCGGAAATAACATCTGCTACAAACTGAATTACTTTGTCTCCTGCGCCATGCCCCATCGTATCGTTGACCTGTTTGAAGTCGTCTATATCAGCCATCATCACTGCAAGAGTCGACCCGTTTCTCCGGGCAAGGTGGGCAAGTTGAGTGGCAACCACAAAAAACGATCTCCGGTTCATCAACCCTGTCAAAGGATCTGTTGTCGCTTCCCGGCTCAGAGCTTTGTTTCTGGACCAGAGGTTTCGTATGGTCTCGCCCAGCAATTCCATTTCAGGAGTGACTTCGCCGAATTTTTCCAATCCGCCAAGATACCGTTCGACATGCTCATCGTACGCCTTGAGCATATGCGGAGCGCCAGCCGAAGTCCCGAGCAGATAGAATAGCTCGGCAAGCATCGGGTGAAGAAAATAAAATTCCAGCCGGTATGTGGCCGCAAAACAGTCCTTAACATTGCTGAATTCGCTAAACTTGTCCAGAAGTCGTTCGCCTTTTATCAGAGCTTCTCTCAAACTCTTCTCGGTGACATCAGTATCGCTGAAAACTTCCGGAAAATTCACGCCTTCGTTAACCTTTATAGCCTTCTTCCAGAAGCCCACGTGCATAGCCTCGTCTTTTGCCAGCGATTTCCAGAATTTGCGCAGATCTCCGTCCCCGGCATTCTCCGAGAACGTTGAATATAAACTCAGCGCAAGCTCGTCGAGCTTGAGACAAAGCCTTAGTATATTAAGTGTCTTGTTTTCGATTTCCATGCATTGCTTCCAACATCAAGCACCAGTCTAGACCCAAACCAAGCGAGTCTTTTTGAATAATACCAGGATATCATCGCTGATACAAGCCAACTTGAGGGAATATTGCCTGCACGAGCAGTGTTTGACAGTAGCTTTCGCGGGTCCGCTCAAAACCGATAACATTTTGCTGCCCTCAATATTTTCTTGAGAATGGCACGCAGAAGTATCATTATTGCTTGCAACCAAGGTGATGGAAGAATAATGCAGAATCAGACACTATCATTATCACAGAATCAGCAGCTCCAGATGGTGCTTGCTCCGCAATTGCGGCAGTCGCTGGAAATGCTCCAGGTACCGGTGCTCGAATTGCGCACTATGGTCCGGAAGGAACTGGAACAGAATCCCACGCTTGAAGAGTCGCCAGTCGACCAGCCCACTGTCGAAATTGAACCTGACGTCAAAGACAGCAACGACAACGGAGAAATGGATTTTGAGAAGGAGTACGAGGCCCTTGCAAAACTGGACGACGAATGGCGCGATTACTTCTACCAGGAAAGAAACTCCATCCCTTACAATCCTGACAGGGAAGACAAACGTCAGTATTTCCTGAACTCTCTTCCACAGCAGGAGTCGCTCCAAGAACACCTGATAAACCAGCTTAGTCTCGCAGGACTGTCCAGCGAAGATGTCGAAATTGGTGAACTTATAATCGGCAGCATCGGCGACGACGGCTATCTTTCCACAAGCCTGGAAGAACTGTCAGAAGCTGCCAATTTTGACTGTCGGCAGATGGAAGACATTCTCACTGTAATACAGGACTTCCACCCCGTCGGCGTAGGAGCCCGCGATTTGCGCGAATGCCTGTTGATACAGCTTAACAGGATGGGAAAAGGAGAAAGTCTCGCCGCTCAGATTGTGAAAGACTACCTGAACAAACTGGGAGCCCACAAATACCAGGATATCGCCCGCAGCATTCAGTGTACTCCCGAAGACGTCCAGAAAGCCGCTAAACTGATATCCACCCTTGACCCGAAACCTGGCAGCATCTATTCGGCGGAAACCGCGACCTACGTGCTGCCGGAAATCACTGTAAGAAAAGAGGAAGGCGAATACGTGGTGATAATGCACGACGAACAGCTACCGCATCTTCGCATCAGCAACCAGTATCGCAAACTCATGAAAAGCGCAGCCACCAATCCCGATGTCAAACAGTATATACGTGAAAGAATCCAATCCGGCGCGTTCCTGATTAAGAGTATCCACCAGAGACAGAAAACCATATACCGGATAGCCACCGAAATAGTCAAGCGGCAGAAGGAGTTTCTTGATAAAGGCGTAGCTTTCCTCCGGCCGATGACGATGGCGGAAATTGCCGAAACCGTGGGTGTGCACGAAACAACAGTAAGCCGCGCAGTCGCTGGCAAATACATGCGAACCCCCAGCGGCGTCTTTGAACTAAAGTATTTCTTCTCTCCTGGCATCACTACTTCTGACGGCCAGAAAATTTCCAACCGAACAGTCAAAGACATTATCGCAACCATGGTTTCGGAAGAGGATGCTTCAAAACCACTTTCCGATCAGGAACTCGTTGAACAGCTCAAGGAGCAGGGAATCAGCGTTGCCCGGCGCACCGTGGCAAAATACAGAACAATCCTGCGCATACCTCCCTCTCATATGCGAAAATTGTATTAACGCCACCTCCCCTTCGGCTATAATTGCGTTATGCATCCTATTCTGAAGAAAATGGCAAATGCGGTTGAATCGGCCTTTCCCGCCGAACAGCAAAGCGAGGTTTCGGATATGCCGCTCTCCGGGCAGTGCCTTCTGGCCCTGTCATGCAGCGTGGCTTTTGCCGAGACTACAGTTATTGTCACCGACGGGGCCGACAAACTCGAGCAGGCTCACCAGAACCTGTCTACCCTGCTGCGCATAATGCTGCCCGAAAAAAGCAGGCGCCGCCTCCTGTATTACCCGCCACGGGAGGACCTCTCGGCTACAGATGCCTGTGCGGCCTACAGACTAGAAGTCCTTGAAGAACTCACAGGAAACGGTTCAGCTCGCGAAAAGGGCGGGGAAACGGAACATCTGATAATCGCAACATCCGTCCAGGCGCTGATGCAGAAGGTAGCCCCGCCGAACGAGCTTCGCCGCAACACCATGGATATCGCCTCCGGGCAGGAAATGGACGCTTCAGAACTCTCATTATGGCTTGAACACCAGGGCTATACATTCTGCGAAAAAGTCCAGGACCCCGGCCAGGCCGCAATCAGGGGCGGAATAATCGACGCCTGGCCGCTTACCGAAGAGCTGCCCGTTCGTATCGAGTTCGAAGGCTTCATGATTGACACAATCAGGCAATTCGAGCCGACCGACCAGAGAACCGTCGTCAGGCTCTCGGCTGTTTCGCTTCCTCCGCAAAGCGACTTATCCGCGAGGCCGGAATCCAGGATCTCTTTTGCTGACTATGTTCCCGGAAATTCAACCTTTATCTGGTCAACCCTGGGATCCGTCGAGGAACATTCCCGCATTTACGAAGACACTGTCCGTCAGGCGGGAAAACCAGACTCAATCGTGAGCCTGGAAGAGCTGCATTCCATACTTGATACCAGACCGGCGCGCCGTATTGCTGTTTCCGAGCTGGCCGAAAATCCTGTTCTTCCTAACAGCAGCGCCGTCGGCGACCTTTTCCGCATTCCACAGCGGGCTCTGCACCCCGACGCCATGGAAGCTTCCAGGCAGAACCTTATGTCGCAGTTATACGATGCCGCCGCACGAGGACACGAGGTAGCAGTCTTCCTCAACACGCAAGGCTCTCTGCATCATTTCCGAGAAGCAATGAAGCAACAGCAGCCTGACAATGTCCACCTGGCGCTGGGAACACTCTCAGAAGGTGTCGCCTCGGAAGATCTGCAATTTGCCATTGTCGCCGAGTCGGACATCTATGGAAAAAAGGAAGCCATAGGGAGAAGATACCTGCCGCAGACGCAGAAGACGCCCGTACACAGGGTACGGCAGGCAACCATGTCCGATCTTTCGGACATCTCTCCGGGAGATCTGGTCGTTCACTCCGCCCACGGCATTGGCCGTTACCTTGGCCTCAACGAAATCACCATAAAGGGCAGCAAGAACGAGGCGCTCACCATAGAGTACGACGAAGGCTCAAAACTCTATGTGCCGGTAACCCAGTCGCACCTGATCACCAGGTACGTGGGATTTTCCGGGCAGCATGTCAAGCTGCATAAGCTTGGCGGAAGGCGCTGGTCAAAAGAGAAAAGCCGGGCCCGCGAGGAAATTATCGATTTTGCTTCAGAGCTTCTCGAAGTTCAGGCGAAAAGGAACGCTCTGGAAGGTCATGCCTTTTCCACCGACACAACCTGGCAGCATGATTTTGATAATTCCTTCCCTTTTCAGGAAACAGAGGACCAACAGCGGGTAATTGCTGAAATCAAGCAGGACATGGAATCAGCCAAACCAATGGACAGGCTGCTGTGCGGGGATGCTGGATACGGAAAAACCGAAGTGGCAATGCGGGCGGCTTTTAAAACTGCGCTTGATGGCAAACAGACTGCCGTGCTCGTTCCCACCACAGTACTGGCCCAGCAGCACTATAATACCTTTACCCAGCGAATGTCCGCTTTTCCCGTCCGCATCGAGATGATCAGTCGTTTTAGAAGCCGCTCGGAGCAGGACATGGTTATCAAGAATCTTGCAGCGGGCAAAATCGACATCATAATAGGCACGCACGCTTTGCTCCAGGAAAGCGTGAGTTTCAGCAACCTTGGCCTGGTGATTATTGACGAAGAGCAAAGATTCGGAGTCAATCACAAAGAAAAGCTCAAAAGGGTTCGCGAACTCGTCGACGTGCTCACCATGACAGCCACCCCTATTCCCCGGACACTTTACATGAGCATGACCGGCGTAAGAGATATGAGTCTTATTCAAACCGCTCCCCGCGAGAGAATGCCTATTGAAACGATAATCACCGAAGACAGTAACCACGTTATACGCGAGGCCATATTGAGGGAAATCAGCCGGGATGGACAGGTCTTCTTTCTTCACAACCGGGTTAAAACCATCGCCACCGTTCAGAAACGTCTGAAGAGGCTGATGCCGGATACAGATATTCGCGTGGCGCACGGGCAGATGCCCTCATCGCAACTTGAGGCGGTGATGCGGTCCTTTGTCGGCGGGGAATTCAATGTGCTTCTGTGCACAACGATTATTGAAAGCGGCATGGATATCCCGAGGGCGAACACAATCATTATCGACCACGCCGACAAGTTCGGCATTGCCGACCTGTACCAGTTGCGCGGAAGAGTGGGCCGTTCCACTCATAAAGCCTACGCCTACCTGCTGGTACCCGCGCGCGGCGCTATTGATCCTGTCGCCCGGAAGAGGCTCAGCGCAATTGAGAGACACGGAGGGCTCGGAGGCAGTTTTCATCTGGCCGTACAGGATCTGGAAATTCGCGGAGCAGGCAACATCCTCGGCGCAAAACAGAGTGGCTACATCCGGACCATAGGTTTCGGCCTGTATTGCCAGTTGATGAAACGGTCTATAGCGAAACTGAGAGGCGAACCCGCCCCGCCCGTTATTGACGTGGACATCCGTCTGGATTTCGTAGAACTGGCGGCGGCGTCCGACAATAGCAAAGCGTCTGCCTTCGTGCCCTTCGAATTTGTGAAAGAAGAGAAGATACGCCTGGAGATATACAGGAAGCTTGCGGAACTCTCCACCGACGATAATCTTGTCGAAACCCGCAAAGAACTGAAAGACCGGTTTGGCCGCATACCGCCCCCGGTTGAAAGGCTGTTCAGCCTCGCGGAACTCAAGATAGCGGCTCATTCAAAGAACATAACAGCCGTGGAGGTCCGCGAAGGCAAAGTCATGCTGATCAGAAACGCACAATACCTGAAAGAAGGCGTCCGCTTCCCGCGCCTCTCCGAATCCGACCCCGACAGAATGCTCGATGAAACAATCCGGATTGTCCGCAATAGAAAACCTCGTTGATGAAGATCGCAACAGGGATCGGTGGTGCTGCATCGGATCACGAGGACGACCACGAGAACGGAAAACCGCACACCCCTGCACACCCGTATACGCGCATCAATGAGGGCTTGATCCCAACCCTCAACTATACTATATTTTTCAACTCAGTATCAGGTGGTACACTTTTGTTTGCCGCCAGCAGCAAGGTGGGCAGCTGTCGGCTTCCTGAAAAACGGGACTTCGACATCTGAAATATCGGACGCAATCTATGACAAGCCAGGATAACAGATCCAAAGCCGCTGCGGATTTACGGAAAAGAGCTGAAGTCCTTGCCAGGGAACGGGCCGACGGGGCACCGGAAGACAGCGCGGACCTCTCGCCCGAGGAAACCCGGAAAACAATCCACGAACTGCGGGTACACAAGATCGAACTGGAGATTCAGAACAAGGAACTGCGCGAGAACGAGAGAAAATACAGGGAGTTAGTTGAAGGACTGAACGAGGCTGCCTATCGGATGATGATTCCCGAAGGAAGATACGAATTTTTCAGTTCTTCGGCAAAGGACGTTTTCGGATATACCAGTGACGAGTTTA
>CAYTRK010000131.1:0-6653 GCA_964440205.1 uncultured Victivallaceae bacterium | reverse complement strand
AGGCCCCAGCCAGTAGAACGTGTGGTTCATGGCTGCACCCTGCCCCCGCATTCACCTTTACATGCCTCTTGTAGTGTTTCTTCATTCTTTTCTTAACCACACAACGTAAAACCCCGTAGACGCGGGATAGCTGAACATTATTTGATGCGATTCCGCTTGCTTAGCAAAACAATATCTTTCAATGCCTGAGAATTTTTCGCTTGTTCCCATTGCTTGTCAAAATCCGGCGCCTGAACAATATGAGCAATGGCAGAAAGGGCTTGCAAATGGAGGTTTCTGAGATCTTTCGTGCCGACCAATACAAATACAGTGGTGATATGAGGCGCATCTTCCGAAAAATAAATGCCCTTGCGACACCGGGCAAGGACCATCTCGAACTTGTTTCCCCCTTCAATGACTATATGTGGTATAGCAAGCTTATCGCTCAAAACCGTGCTGCTTTCCATCTCCCTTTCCTTTAGTGATTCTTGAAGTTCCCTGGAATTAACGTTGAGTTTTTGTGAAAGTTTTTCCGCGACAATCTCAAAAAATCTTGCCTGATCAATTGATTCTTCAATGTCTACTACAATGGACCTTTCCGCAATATGATCAATTTTATCCTGAACTATTTCATCACGCTCACGAAGAATTTCCTTCAATTCATTCTCAAGTGTGCCGGTAACTAATTCTTTGGCGGTTATCTTGTTGATGAGGTGCAGTAGAGCGGAATCTTTTTCAACTTTTTTCCTCCCGTAAAACCAGTAAACAGAGAATCCCAGTAAAACAATAGCTGCGGTAACGAAATATGCATCTTCGCCCATCTCAAACAGAACAAATGTGAAACCAATAATGGAAATTAATTGCAGCCAGGGATAAAACGGCGCATGAAACGCGGGTCGGTAATTCTGCACTCCACTTTCCCTGAGAACAATCACAGATATGCTTGCTAATACGTAACCGAGAACAAAAACGGTAGAAGCAGCTTCAACCAGGGCGTTGATATTAAGGAAAACCGCTATCATTATCAGAAATGCTGTAACCAGTATAGCAATATAGGGTGTTTGGTGTTTACTGCCGATTTTAGCTATTGCAGGCGGTAATAATTCATCTTTACCAACTGCCAGAAGATAACGGCTGGCTGTCATAATACCGGCATTTGCCGTTGTTATAAACGCAAGTGCAGCAGCAATACTAATGAAAAAATAACCGGGTTTCCCCAGAAAACTACCCGCCGCATCGGAAATCGGAGTGAGTGAATTATCAAGCTTCTTAGCTTCAAGCACGCCGCTTGTGACAAATATCATAAGCGTATAAAAGATAACCATCACAACAAGAGAAACAATCATTCCTCGCGGAATGGTGCGCCCGGGATTTCTGACTTCGCCGGCGATACTTGCAACCTGCACCAGCCCGCCATATGAAACAAACACAAAACCCGTTGTTGAAATAACCGATTTAATGCCGTACGGAGCAAACGGCTCGAAATACTGAATATTAATATGTGAAAAACCCGTCACTATAAAAACAACCATAAGACTGAGCAAAGCCAACACCAATATCACCTGAATTCCTGCGGCTTCTTTTGTTCCTTTAAGGTTGATAAGCACAAAAACCACACATAGCAGTGCAGCAGCTACATGCCAGCCCAGCGGAATAAAAGGAGAAATCAGCACAGCCAGACCTATGATCGCGAATGCGCTTTTTAGAGACAGACTGAACCAGCTCAACAAACCTGCGACTGTGCCTACTGCCGAACCAAGCCCTCTTGAAATATAAAAATAATCGCCTCCTGACTTCGGCATTGCCGTTGTAAGTTCCGCGATACTTAACAAACCGGCAACAGCAAGCAAACCGGCCAAAAAATAAGAAAAAACAACCGCTGGGCCTGCCTTTGCATGAGCAAGCCCCGGCAGCACAAAAAGTCCGGAACTGATCATTGCGCCGGAAGCAATACAGAAAACGTGAACAAAATTTAATTGTTTCGTAAGTTTCGGCAAAAGGCACACCCCTTATCCATAAATCTCATTTTTTGATCACCGTTCAAATCTTAACGCCCGTCTAAAGCCTGTCAGAAAAGGTGTTTCCAAACAGACCCGTTGCAATGCCACATGTTTTCTTATCCGTAGTCATACACATACTCATACCCCCCTATCTCTTTTCCCTTTTTCTCGCCTGGATTGCGGAGATTCGCGTGTGCGAGCAGGTGTATGAGTATGTATTTCTCCGAGTTGTGCTGTGGTTTCCCATGCGTGCGACCTGTAACCTCCCGGATAAGGCCCATTTCGCAGATGCGGCACAGTGCCAGGCTACCGTTGCAGTATTCTAAAGAAATAACAATCTTCGTCAGGAACTGCGTTCGACCATTTCCATCGATTGACATACGGGGGAGGCAATGGCAGAGAGTTGGTCATTATATCAATCCAGTTGGTATACATCATATTGGTCGTTCCTTGCAATATCTGTGATCCTGAGCCAAGGTCGCCCACAGATCTCAGCGCCATCCAGTCATTTGTGTCGCTCCAAAGGTTAGTAATAACCGGCCGCGTATACCACTGGTTCGTGCCTACTTCATCAGTAGTCAGCTCAAACGCGAGGTCAAACGGTTCGTAAGGACGCGGGTGCTCGGGGGGAAGACCGTCATGCAACCAGGTTACACCGCCGTCGTATGAAACCGCCGACGAGCATTCGGTCATTTCAGGAGTGATCTTCCAGCCCCACCCACCGTGAGAGTTGGTACCCGGTTCCGGAATAAATGAGTTAGTGAAGACCGCTTGAATATTAAGCCAATAGTGTTCACCCGCGGTTTCGTACCAGGGGCTGTCTGCAACGTTAGTATTCAACAGATCAACATAGTACTGATATTCGTGCTCGAAAATTCCGCCGTTCCACTCTTGTGTTACTGTCCCATAATACATTTCGTGACAATATTCAAAGGGCACGAATATGTTGGTTATCAATGGTCCGGGCAAGCAGTCGCCTTCAGAATGCCTGTGCCAGCTCAAGTCGAAACCGAGCGGACGAAGCTGGCCCGCAGGAGGCGGGGCAACCGCATTAGTCTGACTTCCGTCTGTGTCCACCATCCAGTTGCTGTATGAACCCCACCAGTGGACATCTGTTATGCGTCTTCCGTCAGAAACAAAGTCGTCGGCCCTGAGGGGATAGCCGAACGGCTCGCCTTCGTGCCGCCAACTCCACATATCCGTACCGTTTATCATATCCGGCGGCTGCGCCCATTTCTTTGCCCTGCGCGGAGAAACGTCGGTATGCAGAAAGAACGCCATATTGACTGACAACCCTTCGTAAGGATGATTCGTAATGCCCATACCCGCCCATGGATCGACCTGGGGCGGATAATGGAGTTCCTGCCAGTCAGACAAGTCGTACTTCCATGCCACAGCGTCATCGTTCCAATTGTTGTCAGGATGAGTGGTCTTCCAACCCCATTCGTTACTGGTAGGAGCTTCGACTACAGGATAGACTGCTTCTATGCTAAGCCAGTATATGTTGTCCTCTTTCTCCAGCCACGGTTCTTCCAATTCCACATAATAGCGGTATTCGTGCTCTACAACGTTTGGACCAATGAAATCCAGATCGCTGGTACATTGGTATACTTCGGATGCTGTCCCGGCCACCAGGTTCGTCTGCTGGTAGGTTGCCAGGGAAACGTATACGTTGGTCAGTTCATGGCCGGGCATACTGTATTCAGCCTCCATTCCCGCGGGTATGTCCGTGTACCATGTCAGCCTGAAACCAGCAGGCCGGTTCGTCGGAGGCGGGACCGGACCTTCAGGAATGTCTTCTTCCCATCCGATATAAGAACCCCACCAGGTTATTGCTGTTATCGGCCTTCCGTCACAGAACCAGTCGTCAGCAATTATGAACTGAGGCATCCATGTCTGATCCTCTTTCAATCCCCAGCTCTGGAGATCCATCCCGCGTTCACAATCCGGATCCTGGGCCCACTTGCAACATCGCTCCGGCACCCAAGTTTGTGCAAGGCACATAACCGGAAGGAAGAAGGTCAAAAGAATAGAGACTAATGGTCCATACAACAGACGTTTGCGCTTCATGTTGAACTCCTTATAAACAGACATGAATCCCGTGCTGCCCAATCTGCCCGATATTATTTCTTCCTCTTTACAAACTCAAGTATTATTCCTGCTTTTCTGATTCGTTTCTGAAGCGTCTCAGGTACAGCCAAAAAAAAATGGTTAGCGACGGGCTCGTCGCTAACCATTCAATTTCCAATTTATACAACCCTCGCCACACCAGCAATTCCTAGAAGCCCAAGGCCCCGGCAATCACTGAAATCGCAAGAGATGTGAGGTATCTCTCCGGTGTTACATTTCGTCTTCCACCGTGTCAGCGGCATCCTCCATTTCATCGCCTGCAGCTTCAGCCGCACCCGTGGCGGCTTCCCCTGCTTCCTCAGCCGCATCCGTAGTGGCTTCCTCGGCTTCCTCAACAGCCTCGCCCACCTCTTCGCCGACTTCCTCGGATCGCTGGCATCCAACCAGGCAAAGCATCACTGCTACCAGGATAAGGGTCCCACATTCACAAATCATTTTGTACCATTTTTTCATACTGTACTCCTTTTACTTTACTTTTTATTCCGTTCACTTCACCGACACTCTCGGAACATTCCTTTGAAATCTAGCAAACTCCAACTGGAAGATGCAAGCTCTCATTAGCCCGCATATCTCACAGAATTTCGTAGTGAGAGCGCGCAAAGTAAGGTCGCTGGGGACACGCAAAATGAAAACTGCTGTATATATGCGGGTTAATGGTTGCGTTCCGGAGAAATATCTGCCTACATAGGGTTAGCCGCAGCTTAATCACAAAAATGAATGAGCTGTATTAACTTGAAAATACTGTGAATAATGCGCGCTAAATAACCAGGAAGGTAGATTTATATGACACAGTCATCTAACGAAGATCCGTTTGCCGACATAGTTTCACGGATAGACTTGAAAAAACTTAAACCCACCCTGAGCTGGGGGATAGCAGTGTTTGTTGTCGTCATCGGATTGTATTCTTCAGTCTATACCGTCCAACCGGAAGGGAAGGCGGTCCTGAAACGATTAGGGAAAGTAATTGCTATTAAAGAACCCGGCCTGCATTTCAAATTGCCGTTCGGGATCGATCACAAATACTTCGTGCCTACAGAACGGATACTCAAAGAAGAATTCGGATTCCGAACTGTCGCAGCGGGCCGTAGGACGCAATATAGTTCTGGGGACAGATACAGCGACGAATCATTGATGCTTACTGGCGATCTGAATGTTATAAACGTCGAATGGGTGGTCCAGTTCCGTATAGATGATCCCGACAAATTCATGCATAAGGTCGAAGATCAGATTTCAAGTATCCGGGATGTCTCTGAAGCGGTGATGCGTCGCATAGTCGGCAACCGTCTAGGCAGCGATGTTCTCACTGTAGGCCGCGTCGAGATTGCAGAAGACTCGAAGATCGAAATTCAGCGGATACTTAATACTTATGATATGGGTGTTCATATCACCGCCATTGAACTGCAGGACGTGACACCTCCGGAGACAGTTAAACCTGCGTTCAATAAGGTTAACGAGTCCCGCCAGGAGAAGGAACGCCTGATTAACGACGCAGAGAAAAAGCGCAACCAGAAGATCCCCAGGGCGAAAGGCGAGGCAGACCAGATCGTCTCCGAAGCCGAAGGCTATGCTGCCGAGCGAATAAATATAGCCAAGGGCGAGGCAAGCCGCTTTAAAGCCATCCAGAAGGAGTACAGCCGGAATCCGGAGGTTACCCGTAAGCGTCTCTATATCGAGACTATGGACAAGGTGATATCAGAAATTGAAAAACTCTATGTGATCGAAGAAGGAGGCACAATGCCCATCCCTCTTTTGAATCTTGAAAATGCCGGGTTCGCGCCACTGCAGAAGGGGAATAAATAATGATTGAAAACGCAAGGATATACAAGTTTGTCGCTGCCGGAGTAATTGGTTTCGCGGTTTTAATAGTTGTTCTCAGCTCTGTATATACACTGGACGAAACAGAGCAAGCCGTAATAGTGCAATTCGGCGCGCCAGTGGGGGACGTTGTCAAAACACCCGGACTTCATATCAAGACCCCCTTCATCCAGGAAGTGCGCCGTTTCGATAAACGTCTAATCGTCTGGGATGGTGACCCAAACCAGATTCCGACCCTTGGGCGCGAGTTTATATCGGTCGACACCACTGCCCGCTGGCGGATTGTGGATCCATTGCTTTTTCTCAAGCGCGTCAAAACTCAGACAGGCGCTCAGTCGCGGCTTGACGACATAATCGACTCCGTTGTCCGGGATAATATTTCCGAGACCGAATTGATAGACATCGTTCGATCCAAGGATTGGGATGTTAAGGAAGAGGATATAGAGCGTATGATCCTGCCGGAAGACAAGAAGACACAGCAGGCCATCACCCAGGAAGTAAAAATTGGCAGAAAAGACCTCATTAAATCGTTCCGTGAAGAAGCCGAAGAAAAGATGCTGAGTTACGGCATTGAACTTATAGATGTGCGTATCAAACGTCTCAACTATATCCCCTCCGTCCAAAAACAAGTGTTTGAACGGATGATATCCGAACGCCAGCGCATCGCAGAGCGATTCCGGGCTGAGGGTAGCGGGGAAAGCTCCAGGATTGTGGGAGAGACCCAGAAAG
>CAYTRK010000130.1:0-6701 GCA_964440205.1 uncultured Victivallaceae bacterium | reverse complement strand
GACGTTCGACAGGAGGAAGAAATGAATCTACGCCACACAGTACTACTTGCATTCGTGCCCCTGATTTTGCTTTTAACGCCTGCCCCCGCGACAGAATCAGACAATCTCTGGGCAGAAGCGATCTTCTCGTCAATGCCGAACACGAACATGACTACACGGCAGACCGAAGGACTGTTCCTAAAAGCATTGCAAAAAGCGGATGCGAAAGGTCCGATCTACGTCTCGCTGGGTGATTACTACTCGGGCCCTGCGCCCATGGCCCTCGCCGCTCATTCCATGTCCAGACAGATTCAAGAAAACGTTGGTCCAGATATCGAGAAACAAGCGGAGGCGCTGGCCGCACCGGACGGCAAGCCGTCCGATGCGGAGATCGAGCGGGTTGCAGGGGCTATGTCCAGCCTCATTAACGAGTCGTTCAAAAAGCACGTCAGGGGTCTCGAAGCCGCGATCACCGGCCCTCAGTCTCAGGCGTTGCGGTACTACTTTGCAGCAGTGGCGGAAGACCCGAAGTTGGCCGTCGCCTGGTTCAGAATTGCGACCAGTCAGCAAGCAAACGACAAACTCCAGCACAGCGCCCTCTCCAATTTCCTGACTTGCGACCCAGAGAATGCGCTACCGCACTATCTACAGGCCTTCGAATCGCTTGACCGAGAGCAGTTGCCTGCGGCCCTGCTCTCGGTCCAGAACGGAAATAGGAAACCCCTTCGGATCCCGCGGACACCCATGCCGACCCGCTTCAACCTTGCTTTTCCGGATACAAAGCCCTATCGGGATGCCGACATTGCCGGAACCCCCGTGACACCTGCTGTATTCAGGACATACGCAATGGTCAACGACAGCTTCCCGTCAATGGGGCTCAATGTCAAATTCAGGAATCTTGCGCGGGGCCTCGTCAAGCATGCCGGAGTTCTGAAGGCCAACGGCAAACAAGACGAAGGCATTCGCTGTCTTGAGTCTGTTGCAACGCTCGGCCTCAATCTTATCCGGAATGACGACCGTGACACCGTGCTCGCTCTCATCGGCTTAGCCATCTCCGGACTTGCAGCCGAGGACCTCGCTCCACTGTACGAGGCGACCAAACAACAGGAGAAGATCAAGAACCTGAAGGCATTCGCCACGGCGCGTGACCAGTACATGAGTGAGTACTCGAAGTTTCTGAACTCATCTTCCGAGCTCTGGAGCTCGGAAGATGCTAGTCTCAAGATCCTGAAGGAGATCGAGAAACACCAAAGGAAAGAGGTTCAGCTTGTCACTGAACTGCGCAAGAAAACTGGGCTGAGCACCTTCTCCTTTGAAGAGTGAAGAATGCGAACAAGAGCATCGAAACGGTACTTTTCAAACCGCGACGCTTCGCGTTCCGATCTGAAACGATGGTCATGCAGATCGTTCGTCGCTCAAATATGGAGGAAGTCAAATGGAAATTGCCGGAATTGGAGTCATGCTGGTGGGAACCATCATCACGATTGTCGGAACCATCAAATTCGTTCTTAGGTCATTCGATGAGGGATTGTTATGGGGTTTGGGTGTGATCTTTTTTCCAATCGTCGCTCCAATCTTTTTGATTCTTTACTGGTCTGAGGCATGGAGGCCTGCGCTTACGGCCGTCATTGGCTATGCGATAGTATGTGTAGGATGGTTTCTCAAGACCGGATCCTTTGTGTAAACTATCGATATGCACACACAAACACATCTCTCGTCTCCGGGACGGCTCAAAGCACCGTCCTACGCAGACGGACCTGCCTGAGGCACGGCAAGCTGCACAGGTGCATGCTCGCAAGCAACAGAACCAATATTCGGATTCTGATACGGGGGATGAGCAGCGTGGGTTCGTGGCTGCCGAAACTGAAACAGCGCGCTATTCCGGGGATTCTGCGATAAAAAGTTGCGACATAAAGTCCGCGCCCAGCGTATCCGGGCTTTTCATCTTCTGTACAGATTCGAGGAAGTCCTTGAGTTCCAGCAGTTCTTCCAGGACGATAAGTCGCACAAGCTGCTCGTTTCTCCTTCTCGTTTCCAGGACGATTTTGTCTTCCTGTTCGGTCAGGGTTATAACTATATCCTCTTTTCTTATATGGCAGATCGGATTTTCCATTTGAAGCCGGTGCACATAGAATTCCTCGTTGCGAAAGGCCTGTTCGATTCTTGAGCGGAGGAAATGGGAAACCTGGCCTGAGGGGACCTCCAGTTCTATCATCCTACTGTCTTCATCCTCCGTTTTGCCTGCCAGTTTTGCCCGCACTCCTGATCCGCCTTCAAAGCTTTTGACCAATGCGCCGGGGGCTATTACGCTGGCAACAAGGAGCGTAAGAACAGCGACGCCGAAAAGTTCAGTGCTTACCACGCCCATAGAGAGGCCGATTCCGGCGACGATCAGGGTAACTTCTCCGCGGGGAAGCATGCCTGTGCCTACCCGTATGGCGCCCCGCATGTTGAAGCCCAGCAGCCATGCCGGAAGCCCGCAACCGATTACTTTTGCCAGCATTGCAACTGCTGCATAGATGAGCCCGAAGCCGAGGACCGGAAGCATTACAGAGAAATCCACCATCATGCCCATGACGCAAAAAAATACAGGAACAAAAAACTGGTATATACCATCTGTCCGGTCATGGATTTCGTAAGCAACATCTGTCTGGGACAGTGAAAGGCCGGTAACATAGGCTCCAATTATCATTGCCAGCCCGGCCATTTCCGAAAGTCCCGCCAGAAGCAGAGCCGCGCCGAATGCAAAAGCTGCCATGACTTCGTTTGATTTGAACCATTTTAGAGCCCTGGTAATTTTTGGCGCCAGAAAAATGCCTATCGCAGTGCACACGAGCCAGAATCCCAAAGCTTTTGCTGCGACTATGCCGACTTTTCCCCAGTTCACTCCATTGCCGGTTCCCGCGCCCATGGAGACGCTTACCACTACTGTGAGCAGGATTATGCCAAGAACGTCGTCAAGCACGGCCGCACCCAGTATGGTGACTCCTTCCGGCGAGGACATCTTGCCTTTTTCGGAGAGAATTCTTGCTGTGATACCGACGGAGGTCGCGGTTGAAACGGTACCGAGGAAAAGCGCGGCCGGATCCATGATGGAATCTGCGATGCCGCAAGCTACAGTTATCAGCGCTCCCGAGAAGAACGCGATCAATACGCCTGCGACTCCTACTGCCGAACTGACTACTGAATACTTCAGAAAGATCGAAAGGTCTGTTTCAAGGCCCGCCCTGAACAGCAGCACCAGTATGGCCAATGTTGCTATGCCGTACAGACTGGCGGTAACGGGTATTTCCGCTTCGAGCATTGGGAAGAGCGGAGTATGAAAAAAGGGAGTTGCCAGCCCGCCAAGGGCGTAGGGGCCTATGACCATTCCTGCTGTCAGTTCGCCAAGAACCTTAGGCAGGCGCAAGTAGCGGGAAAAAAGGAGGCCGAATAATCTTGCCGCTATAGTGATGACTCCAAGCTGAACAATCAATCGGACCATTTCCTGGCTCATAGCTACACCTTGATAAAGCGGTTTTTTTGTGCATCGGAATTAAGCCGAAAGGAGGATACGCTTCATTTCCTCTTCGGTTTCCGCGTTCAGAAGCTGTTCTCTTATATCCGCGTTGTTAAGCAGTTTGCTTATGTCGGACAAATAGGATATGTGGGGGCCGGATTTAGCCATGGGCGAGATGGTCATAACAAAGATTCTGCACGGTTTTCCGTCCAAGGCTCCGAAGTCAATGCCTTTTTTCTTTGTTGCCATAGCGACGACAAGTTCGTCGACCGCGTTGGTTTTTCCGTGTGGAATGGCTATGCCGTGCTGCATGCCGGTAGACATTTTGTTCTCTCTTTCCACTACAGCCTGGAGCGCCTGCCCGCGGTTCTGAATTTTTCCGTCGGCGACCATCATGTCGATCATCTCTTCTATAATTTCATTTTTTGTATTGCCGTTAAGCTCTACGCGAAAACTGCTGTTTTTCAATATCTTCTTGAAACTCATTGAGAACTCCTGCCTGTAAAGAGGCAAAACGCATGGAAAACTGAACAAATATCAAATGCAGCGGGGATTGCTACAAAAAAATGGGATTCTCTCATTAAAATATAACGGTTCGCATAAGTTTGTTTTTATACATATCATTTAGCAGCAGCTTGCCAAGTTCAAGGGAAACCGGACCGGGGTTGCCGCCGCCCACTTTTCGGCCTTCAAATTGTGTTACCGAAACGACGTCGATGGAAGTGCCTGCGGCGATAATCTCTCTGGCGCCTCGAACCTGATCAAGAGAAATGTCCGCCTTGTCTGCTCTGGAGATAAGGCCTTTACTCACAAGTGTTTCGGACAACTGAAGCAACCTGTCGGCAGTCGTGCCCCGCAGAATGTTTTCCGGTGTGGGGAAAAGCAATTTGCCATCGTCTGACACGATTCCGACGCTTTCGGTGGAGCCTTCCGCCAGGAGTCCCCTTGAATCAACGGTAAAAACAAAATCAACTTTTTTATCGGCTGCTTCTTTTTTCATAAGCGCGTTTGGCAGATAATTGCATGATTTAACCACGGAGAATTTTCCTGATTTTACAGGTATGGAGCTGAGTTCAGCCGAGGCGCCTTCGGGGCGCTTTTCCATGAAGGGGGTTGAAGTCTGGTAGGCAATCACATAGGTCTGAGCTTCAACTGATTCGTAGGGGTTGGCCGTAAAGCCGCCGGGTCCTCTTGAAACTATGACACGTATAGAGCAGTTTCTTTTTCCGCCTGCAATTATTACCTGCCTGATTACATCCACGAGGCTGTTCGCGCCTCCGGGGATTGAGCATTCGATTTTTTCAGCGGAGGAGGCCAGTCGTTGAATGTGATCATCGAGGTTATAAACGGCTCCGTCGACGCACTTCATGCTCTCGAACACGCCATCGCCTCTATGGACCAGGTGTTCATCGGCTGGAAGCAGCATGAGGGAAGGATCTGTTACGATTCCTCCCAGGAATGAAGAGAACATGGCAAAGTATTTTTTCCGGTAGGGGCGGGAAGTAGCGCCGAGACTTTCGATAAAATTCGACGCGTCAATTTTTGGGATTGTGTTCATAGGATTTTTCTTTCAGGTCGGGTAATTGAATATTTTCCGAAAATTCACTATGAGAGCTTTTTTAACATCCTCAATACTAATATCCAGACCAATTTTACGCATGGATGTTACGCCTTTGTCTGTTATTCCGCACGGAACAATATCACGATAATAACTCAGGTCTGTGTTCACGTTCAAAGCAAATCCGTGCATGCTTATGCCCTTTGTGATTCGCACACCTATTGCTGCTATCTTTTCGTTTTCCACCCACACCCCGCGGTATTCGCGGATCATCCGGGATTTGATTCCGAAATCGGTCAATGTTGCGGCTATGGTTTTTTCCAGTCCATCGACCAGGTCGACTACCCGCAGTTTGCGTTCACGCAGGCTGATTATGGGGTATCCAACTATCTGGCCGGGGCCGTGGAATGTAACGTCGCCACCTCTTCCGATTTTGACCGCGTCAATGCCTTTGCCGGACAGTTTGTCCGGGCTCAGCAGGATATTGTTCTCGCTGGCGGACCTGCCGAGGGTATAGACGGGTTCGTGTTCAACAAGCAGAAGAGTGTCAGGTTGTTTGCAGCTTTTACGTTCTTCGACCAGTTGTTTTTGCAAATCGAGGACCGGCGCATATTTTCTGCGCCCCAGATCGGCAATTTTCAGAATTTGCCTTTTTGTGTTCATCTTATTTCAAAATCGCATAACAGGGGCAGGTGATCGGAATATTTCACGTCCGGGATCTCAAAATTATTCACCTTGATATCTTTGCTGTGCAGAATGAAATCAAGTTGTCTTTTGGGTTTCCAGCTCGGGAAAGAAGGGGTCTTCATGGTGTTTGCATTGGTCAGTTGTGTTGCCGCAAGAAAGAGTTGTATTTCCCGGTCGCCCCACAGCGCATTGAAATCTCCGGCGACGATGTGTGGTTTGCTTGTTGACGAAACCATTCCGTAAAGCTCATTCAGTTGCCGGTGCCTGATTTTTGTTGTCAGCGAAAGATGAACGAGGAAAACGGTTACTTTCTCCAGTTCAAGTTCTATTACGAGTCTTTTCATGCCGCGTTCGAAGTAGTGAAACTTTTCCTGGGAAAAAGAATTCCTGGTGAGGAATGCGTTTCCCTGCTGGTTCAGCACGGGTATGAAATTTGCGGCGTGTCCGCTGGCGTATTTGCAGGCGTAGCTGTGATAATGCCCCAGTTCGCGGGCTATGGTTTCCGCCTGGTTCTGTTTTCTTGTCCTGTATGAACCCGCGTCGACTTCGACCAGTCCTATGATGTCGGCGTTTTTGTTGCTGATGAATTCCGTGATGCGCGCGAGGTTCTTCCGGGTTATATGGAAGTATCCCCACGGAGGGAGCAGGAGTTTGTTCCCGCCCGTTGCATACCTGATGTTGTAAAGAAGAAATCTCATTGTTATTCCGGTCTCGACACAAAACAGGCAGTCTACATGATTCCCGCTTTATTTCCAGCCTGAAAGGGAGGGGGGAGTGTTGGACGTTGAACGTGGGATGTGGGATGTGGGATGTGGGATGTGAGGTTGTGAGTTGGTGTGTTCGTGTGTTTGCGGGGAGGAAGGGGAGAAGACTGCGGTCTACAATCCCGCAGGTACTTTGGGAAGGGGAGAGAGGGGTGTGGAATGTGAGTTTGTGCGTTGGTGAGTGGTGCGTTCGTGGGGAGAGAGGGGGAGAAGA
>CAYTRK010000129.1:0-6827 GCA_964440205.1 uncultured Victivallaceae bacterium | reverse complement strand
TCATTTTCCGGCTTGAACGTGTGCCTCACGCGCGGCGCGAAACGCGACATCGCGTACAGTGCCTGCTTTTATCTTCCTGTTATTCGTTTGTTACGGCAAGGAAGGATTCTTTTGTTTCAATCCTTCTCCCAGCATTCTAATCCTCTTGGTCCGCGGTTCAAGGGAATCGTTTGTTAAGCTGTTTTCTCGTTTCCCGATGTGCGCCAGTAGGTCCCAATGGCTTGGCGGCCGGTGCTGGGATTTCGGCTGGTAAGACATTCTAGTCGCTCTCCGTCAACTTCTCTGTTATTGCCCAATAATAGAACGCCTCCGGGCTGATTGCTTTGAGACGATTCAGGACGGGCCTGGTTTCGATTGTTACATCTGCAAGTTCGGCGATGCGTGCGGGATCGAACCTGATGTATCTCAGATCCTGGGTAATAGCGTCTTGTTTCAGCATGCTCGCCAGGCACGCGGCCTTGGCAGCTGATACTCTTGCCTGTTCTATCTTGTAGGGATTGCCGATAAGATGGTTTGCAATCCCACCGATACCGTCCAGGATCAAGCGTGCGTTGTCGCCACCAGCAGTACCACCCTTCATATTGATCTGGCTTATCACCGCAGCCGTTTCTATAGTGTCATTCAATGCCTGTGCCAAAGTGAAACGGAAATCCCGATATCCATTTTCGGTGGCGAAGATCGCGGCATGAGTTTCTTTGACCATCTCAGGGCTGTTGATAATGTTGAAGAGTTCGCCAACATCGAACAACTGCTTAACGAACTGCATGTTGTATCGCTCAATGAGAGGAACGCCGACAGTGTTGGGCGCAAATGCCGTTAACTTGTCACCCGTCAAGCAGTCGGCCGAAGGAACCCGAACTTCTATATCACGCTCCACTTCCATAAACGGGGTGCGGATCGGGATCAGGCTGGTTTTTGGAAAATGGTTCTTTTCTTCCAGTATGTCGAGCAGGACATAATCTTCGCGCTGGGAAATTACGGAGTTATAGAAAAACTTGAAGTGCCTCCGCTTAGGTAGGCGATCGTCGCCGCGATGGTCTTCCTCTTGCCGAAGAAAAGGCGAGACACTTCCTATTTCATTGAGAATAGGTTCGTACTCCACCGCAGAGGCTGTGCTGGAAATGTCTATATCAATTGAAAGCCTTCTGGGGCTCGGCAATAGAAGAATCATGCTCGTGCCGCCCTTGAAAACAAAATCGAATCCTCCAGCCTCCGTAAGCCGCCCCAGCAACTGAAAAGCATGGATACATTTCTCCAGTAGACCGGGGTCGGTTCGCAGTTCCAAGCGCTTGCCTTCTATCCATGATTTACCAAAACAGTCACAATCTATCATATTAATCCGCAATCAGTTACGCATTAGCGATCCATTATATCCAATCTCGCGCGAAGTTGGAGATAATGGATTCAGGGTCTTCCAAGAGGTCTTTTATCAATGTTTTCCGACGCTTCGCATAGCTCATCAATTCAGCCATATTCACGCGCTCGGAAGAAACCGTTTTTCGCGCCATTTCCATAAACTCGCCGACCGACATCAATGGTACTGTTTTCAGCTCCATACGAAGATCCACCAGAATTTTCTCTATTTCCGCGACATGATTATCCACCGGCGACTTTGTGACCAGCGGACGGATAACCAGAGTCTTTTCTTCGGGGGATACGGAGAAGCTCTTTTCGACTTCTCGCTTCGTCGGATTCAAGTACACCTCGTATTCTGCATCCTTCAGAAAATCGGCGACCGCCGACATTGCATCCCTGTCGGCTTGAACATATAGGACATACTTTCCTAGAAGATGATGCATATATCTGTTCACCTGCCTGGTTGACCAACAGGCAAATTCGAGAAACGGGAATTCTTTTTTAATCGCCGGAATTAATTGTTCCAGGGGTTCTCTATCCAGACGATAAGCTGTCTTTATAAACGAATACCATCCCTTACCGGCGCTGAAAACAAACCCGCCTTTTTCCATTTCCTTCATGTAGGTGTTCAGTGTGGCTGGTGTGCATTTGAATTTTGCAGACTGTATCTCGCCCTGTAACGTGCGGCTGTCTATATACGCATATCTCTTGCGGAGTTCCGGCAGACATTCGTCGCGGAGGTATTCTTTAAGGTCGGACTTCTTCCCTTTCGGTGCTGTTGTTGCTGGTGTAGTGGCATTTGTTGTCGTTTTGGTTGTCGCAGTGTCAATTCCGTACAGTTCTGTGACCATGGCATCAACCTTTTGCTCTAACTCTGCGATATCAGCATTGGGGTCATCTTTTTTCAATGCCAGTATCTGATCGACAATCTCCACGATAGGTTGCTGCGTTTCTTTCGGAACGTCCGGAATTGGCAGTTTTTTCCAGTCGTCGGGATAGAGGTCTGTGTTGCTGCGACGATTTGTCCGAAGGAATTCGTGTGCGACAGTTGAATTCATCACAGCCAAGAGGTACTTAACGACAAATTGTTTGCTCACATTTTCAAGATTCTCACGACGCGGGAGATCGGGGCGCTTAGGTTTCTCGCCATCGTATCGCGTGAATTTCCTTATGGACCGATTCCTAACTCCCTCCAGGCTAAACCATGGCAGACAAAGCATGATAGTGTGGTTGCAAAGAGTTTGGTCTACATCGTATGAAACTCGAACATCTTCACCCCCCGTGCGATGAATGAAGAGTTTCTCTTCCGGCACATACAACTCTGGAAAGGTAGGCCTTCGAAATAGAGAGGGAGCTCGTTCGGTACCCCATTCTAGCCATCGGTTAACTGAGAAGGACCATCGCTCAAGGTGTTTTCCCTCAACGAATCGTCGCGGATGCTCTGCATCCCTGTGTTCTGAGACAACATCGTCTAATTCGAAGGCTCCCTTGGCTCGCTTCTCGTCTGCATGAACCACCATGCCTACGCTGATGTAACAAGCAGAGCCCAGAGGAATCGTGGGGCAAGTGAACCGATCACTGAGTGAATCCTCTGGAAAAAACACGCGATACGTCAGATTCTTCTGCTCATCCGAGGAAAGGGATTTCGTCTGGCCGAACTGCTCCTCATGCACCAGTCGTTCCGGTTTATTCTTGGTGCGATCCGCACGCTGGAAGAAGTAGATCAGGTTGTGGACAGCGGCGTCGAAGATATTGAGGTTGCTCAGGAAGTCGAGACGCAGGATGCGGCTGTTTTGAAGAAACCAGTTTTGCGATTTCTGGGCATACTTGGAATGACAATATGCGTCAGACACAATTAATGACGTCACGCCATTGGGCTTGAGCAGTTTGTATGAGCGTTCAATAAACGGCACATAGAGATCCCATTTCTCCCAGAGTGTATCGTATTTTCCATTCTTAAGGATGGCTTCGCGCTGGTTTTGATTCGATTCAGAAGCTTCGTCGGCACGCACATACGGCGGATTGCCGATTACTATATCGAAACCGTCTTTTGCGTCTGGGAAAAAGTATTTTATGTCGAAGAATTCTACGGCGGCGTCTTTGAATATGTTGGGATAGCTTTGCCAGAGTCGGAGTTCGTGCGAATGCCTTTTCAGGGCGTTTTCGCTTTTCTTTTTTGAAGCGCCGGCATGTTGGGTGCGAATGCGTTCGGATAGATCGTTGATATGGCTGTATTTTTCCCTGGCCTTGCCATGGATAAGGGTTTCGATTTCTTCGCGGAGTTCGGCTTTGCGTGAGGGGGAGTTCTCGGAGAAGTAGTCTTTAGTAAGGACTTCGAATTTGGCGAAGAACGGGTCTTCGAGGCCGATACTCTGTTCGCCTTCGTCATATTCGTCGGGGGCGCTGATAAGAGTATTTGCGGCGACGAATTTGAATTCGAGGTTGGGCAGCGGTTCTACGCCGCGGTTCGGCTTGTTGTCGTCAAGTTTCTCGTCAACGATAAGCGAAAGGAAGAAGCGGAGTTTGGATATCTCTACTGCGACGGGCTGGATGTCGATTCCGAATATGGAGTTCTGGATGATTCCGAGTTTGTGAATGTAGTCGTAGTTTTCGTTCTTGAGTCGTTCGGCAACCTCCTGGCGGAGCATGGTGTTTTCGATTCTGTTGAGCTTGAGCTGAAGCCAGCGTCGGGATTTTGTGTCAATACGCTGAAGAATCAGGAGTATGCGTTGGAGTATCCCCATCGGAAAAGCGCCGGAACCACAGGCGGGGTCGAGCGCTTTGATGGCGTCAAGAGCCGTGATGATACTGTCGCGTTGTGAATCGCTGAGTTCGATATCTTCGCCGTCGTGGCTCATGAGTTTGCGCAGGGTTTCCTCGTCTATGCCGGTTTTCTCATTGAGCGAATATACGAGGGATTGGGTGACCATATAGTCGACGATTTCACGGGGAGTATAGTAAGAACCGGTTTTCTTGCGGGCGGTATCGCCGGTTTCCGGGTTAATCTCGGCAAGCAGGTTCTCGAAAATCCAGCCGAGAATTTCCGGGTCCACGGCGACTTCTTCGTCGAGCGGGGTGTTTTCGGAAATGGTGAAGACATAGCCGGTCAGCATGGTAAACAGGTCGGAAAACCATTGGTCGGGGATTTTTAGAGTGTTTATGAAGGCTTTCTCGTAGAAGTCCTTGTCATGCGGCTCGAAAAGTCCGCCGTTGAGGAACGGAATACGGTCGGCATCGGGCAGAGTGCGGGCCTTGCGCTGTTTCTGCGGGGTGTTCAGTATTTCGAAGAAGAGTTTTTCCAGGACGGAATGATAGAAGTTCCGGTTTTCGGCAACGCGGTCGGCGGAGAGCAGGTCGGGGGGCAGAAGGGGTTCGCCGCTTGTGGAGCCTTTGTGTTTGAGGAACCAGCAGAAGATTAGGCGGCCGATGAGCCGGACGGCGAATTCCTGGTATGTCTGGGCGTCTTCCGGGGAAACGGAGGGGAGATGGAGCTGGCGTTCAAACTGCTCTGTTTTCGAGCCTTGTTTGATTTTGCCGCCGGTGAGTTTGTAGAAGAACTGTGCTATTTCCCGGTAGAAGGTTTTGTTAAGGATCGAGAGGTCGAGTTTTTCCTGCCAATACTGGTAAAGGGCGTCGAATGTCTGGATCGCTTTTTTGCCGGTGCGGGGGATTTTGAGGTCGTTGAGGATGCGGAGGTGGCCGGCGTGGGGGGCGTCGATTCTTATGTCGCGCAGCAGGGAGACTTTGCCGGGTTTTTCGCCTTCGCGCCATGTATGTTTGTAGGGGGTGCGTTCGCAGGTGGCGAGGGAGATGTAGTCGGAGCCTTCGGCTTTGTAGCGGAAGAGGATGGCGACGGGGTGGCCGTAGAAGGAGCGGTTGAAGGAGCGGGTAATGGCGGCAAGGTCGGAGCGGGTGGGGACGAGGTTGTTTTCGCGGTTTTTGAGGTCGAGGGCGAAGATGACGAGGCCGTCGTAGTCTTCTGTGTTGGTCTGTTCCATGGCGGCTCTGGCGGCGGTTTCGGGGGGTTGTGTTTCGGGGGCGGCGTCGGTGTCGGGGGCGGAGAAGGCTTCGTCGTCGACGATACCGGCGAAGTAGGCTTTGTTGATGGATTTGTGGAGTTTGTCGCGGTAGTTGTCGCCAAGGAGGTCTGGGAGGAGGACGGGTAGTTCCGTGACGCGTTTGAGGGGGATGGCGAGGTCGGATTGGAAGAGTGTGCGGGTGGAGTGGTAGAGGTTGGCGCGGTCAGTGAATTGTTGTAGTGATTGTTTATTCATGGTTAGGGTTATTTTTAACTACGAAATGCGCTGAATGCACGAAAAAAGAGGGATGGGGGATGTAGAACGTGGAGGGGGAGTATTTTTGGTTATTGGCGTTCATTGGTGGTTTATTTTTTTGTTACTGCGAACCAGAGGATTAGGTCTATGTTGTGGGGTTTGTATTTTTCTTCGAGGGAGTGGCCGGTTTCAGGGGTGTTGGGGCTGTGTTTGTTGCCTTGCTGTATCTGTTTTATGTAGTCCATGGTGGCGGTTCCGGCTGCCTGGGTTTTGTGTCCGTCTTCGTCTTCGATTTCCGTTACGGCCTGGCCGTGGAGCCAGTTTCTTATGGCGTTGGCCCATACGGTGAGTTCGTGGGAGTCGCCGTTGTCGAGTCCTTTCGGAAGAACGCGTTCGTTGTCCTTGTGTGCGGCAAGCGCGGCAAGAATGTCTTTGGGATTGAGCATGACCTGATTGCCTTCACGGTCGATATAGACCAGGTCATAGGATGTGTATGATTTGTCGCGCTGACCGGGTTTCCTTGCGGGATAGCCGAGCAGGGCGATAATTCCTTCAGAAGGGCAGCGGGCGGGGTCGGCGGCAAAGCCGGTATAGACGCCGTTGGGCATGTCCAGGTACTTCTGCTTGTCATCGCCAAGTTCGCCGAGCAGTTCCTGGCGGAAGTTCTCCAGGGAGAGCTTATCGAAGCCGAGTTCGTCTTCGCCGGTTTCAATGTCCTCCCAACTGTATTGCATCTGTTTGAGCAGCTTTGCTTCCTGGTTCTGCTGAATATGCTCGTCGTCGAGCATTTGTTTTACGCCTTCGGTGAAATCGTTATGCACTTCGGCGCCGACCAGCCGCATCTGGGCCATCTTGTCTTCTATCCGGCGTTGGAGTTTGAGGTAAGTGTCTATTTCGCTGGTAGGCCAGAAATTGGCGGCGAATACCTTCTTGTTTATCGAACCCAGCCGGTCGATCCGGCCCATGCGCTGAATGCTGCGGACGGGGTTCCAGTGTATGTCGTAGTTGATAACGAAGTCGCAATCCTGAAGGTTCTGGCCTTCGGAGAGGCAGTCGGTGGCAATAAGTATATCGACAGGATGCGCGAGTTTGTCTGCAACTTCGGAGTGGTTGTCGTGAATCCATTCCTGCCACTGACGATATGCGCCGGGAACATTGTCGGGATCGGAAGGGTGAAAATCGGGCCATTCGCGCTCT
>CAYTRK010000128.1:0-6833 GCA_964440205.1 uncultured Victivallaceae bacterium | reverse complement strand
CATCAGCGACCATCATTCAGAACCGTCAACGCCGCTTTCTTGATTCTTGAGGTCTGGTACCAATCCCAGAGGTAGATGTTGGGGAGGTGAGCGAGCCTTAAAGCGAGCTCGTTCCGAGCACTCGCCGTAGCGGGTATCGGCCGTAATCCGCGCAACCCGCTCCGATGCCGTTTCTGTGGCCGGTTCTCGATTCTTTCCGCCTTGTTCCCGGACTTTCTTCTTCCTACTCTTGCTCGTAACCATCGGGGTTACCTCCTTTCGGGTTGACCGATTTGGGTTTCAGCCAATTCTATCGGGGGTTCCAGATGGCCTTTCAATCAGATTTTACTGCGGCGGTGCAAGATTCAGGTAATAACAAATAGATACCGGTTGGTAGACGGGACAGCAATAAGGGGAAAAATAAAAAAAAAGTGGCTAAAGTAATGCTGGCCTGCATTTAGGTTTATGAAACAGGAGAAAATAATGCGACAAAAACCGGTTTCCACACTCACAGACAAAGAAATCCTTCAGATGATTTCAGAAAATGATCAGAGTGCATGGGAAGAAATAATCTATCGTTACAAAGATACTGTGTATTCAGCGCTGTATTATATGCTCAAAAATAACAGTGATGTTGAAGACGCCTTCCAAAACACATTTTTACGCATAAAAAAATCAGCTTCACAATTTCGATATGGGAAAAGCGCCCGAAAATGGATCAAAACAGTAGCAAGCAGAGAGGCATTGCAGATTATGAGAAGACGACGTGCTTATGATATATCCCATACAATGCTGAATGAAACAAACACTCCAATTGACAAACGCAGTGCAGATTCTGATGTTTCTGAAGATGAAATACGGAATATACTGCGAAGAGAAATAGCGCGACTCCCGGATATCATACGCACTGTAGTTACGCTTAAATTCTATTCTGAGATGACACAGAAAGAGATCGCTTCTGAACTCAATTCTTACCAAAGAACTGTGTCGAATCGCATTCAGAAGGGACTGGATATGCTTGGCCAGCGCCTTGCTCTATCGGGCATTAACCGGGCATATGTCTTAACACCTGCGCTTATAGGCTCCACATTAAGCGAAAAACACGCCCCGACTCCGCTGGTCAAAAGCATGATTTCCAGAACAGTTGGTTCCGCAGGAATATCGACGTCCTCCGGATCTGGTCTGTTTACGGTTGGCAAAGGTCTTGCGGTCGCGGCAATCGGGATTGTCGCCACAACGTCCGTGTTTGTCGGATATTACCGGAAAAATTTTGAAGCGCCCACACAGGTTCCCGGGTTTGCAAAAGACCGCATATTGGAAGAAGAGGTTTTTCATTTTGATTTTGAGAAGGGACTGAACACAGATTTTTGGAGAGTTATAACAGTTCAGTCCACAAAGAAGGAGGGGCTTGTGGTTGTGGACCTTCCGGACACACCGGCGGTGCAGGTTATCACTTCTGATAAATTCGGCGCACCTTCACAGGCTCTTCGACTTCAAAAACAGAGCAGTGACACATCAGTAACCGGTATTGTTTTTAAGGACCCGATTTCTCCGGGATACACGGTAACAATGGAAATGGATGCTGTAGTCCAAGAGTGTAAATTTTACTTTCAGGTGGGCCTGGGAGATACAAAAACACAAGAACAACTTTTCACAGAAAAAAAACTGTATCATGAAAACAAGGTAAACAAATTTCGAATCGAGTATGTCCCCGAAGACGGGAAACAACAAAACAATTACATTGTTAGGTTTCATATGAACGGTACGTTGTACTCTCAGTCCCATGTGGCCATTGATAGCACGTACCTGGCAATAATGGTCCAGAAAGGCGGATTTCTTGTCGACAATGTGACCCTGTCCTTCACGCCCCTTGTCAAGGAGAAAAAATAGTATGAAAACAGAAAAATTTTTCCAGACTATGACCACATTGTTTCTCTCGATTTGTTCGCGCCCCCTGAACGTGTTTTCAGAGTCGCTTGAAAGATTTTCTCAGGGCAGGAGTCTCGAACCAGAGTCCATGAGCGAGGAGCGGGAAGCGCGTGAATACGACATTATGATCAAAAAAAACGAAAAAGTCATGCACGGTCCGTTTGTCAAGTTAATAAAGGATCTGGACGTATCCGGTGGACGAATCCTCGATATCGGTACTGGTACGGGGCAACTCCCTATAAAACTGGCTAAAGTTTTCCCTGGTGTGCGTGTTACCGGCGTAGACCTCTCAAACGAGATGCTCACGCTTGCCCGTAAAAACGCGGCAGAATGCAACCTCTCCGACCGGGTAACATTTGAAAGGTGTGACGGTAAAGAACTGCCCTACCCTGACGGATCGTTTGATTTGGTCATATCCAACTTCACACTTCATCACTTGGAAAAGCCCGAGATCATCCTCAACCAAGCTTTACGTATGACCGGAGATAACGGAACCGTGCTCATACGCGATATTCTTCGCCCCCCGCTTCCGCTCATACGTCTTCTGGGCCTGTATATGCATATTTTTCTCGGTTATTCCTCTTTTATCACGCAAAGGACCATTGAATCCTTTGAATCCGGGCTTACGCTTAATGAAATGAAACAGGCTGTATTATCGTCACACATGAAACAGGCAGCGGTCCACCGCCATATGGGGCTGTACGGACTTATTACCCTTAACAGGATTTCTTTACCTTGCTGTATACCTAACTTCAGTGACTATATACCCAACACAGAAATGCGGAGAAAAGCATGAAACACAGGATAAGCCTATTTGGAATGTTGCGCGGCAAAATATTACGTACAAGGAATTCGAGATGTACTCCGCATTATCCGGTTCAGGAGGTATGAGCAATGAATAACAATATTTTGCTTCCGACTGAGTCAATCTGTAATCTTGACACCTCAGGTCGTTTTCGGATGCGTACGGGTCGTGCCCTGTCCGTTAATAACAGTCTGTGCCATGGCGTATGCAACTACAACTGTAAGCTTTGCGGAGTCAATAAACCGACGTACAAAGGCCCGCGAAAGCTTCAGCCCGAAAAAGTTACAACAGCTCTTATTCAACGAATTGAAGAAGCCGCACACCAGGGCATGAAATTCAGAATCATCACGAATTCCGGAGATGGGGAACCCACCCTGCATCCGGAATTCGGTATGCGCATGGACATGTTTGGAAAAATGGTCCGCAATTGGTCGGCTCCGGAACCTGCACCCGAACTCACACTGGTGACAAACGGGTCAAATTTGCTGAATACGGATGTGACTGATGCTTTGGCCCGTAACCCTGTTACCGTAAACATTTCATTTCCCTCTGCGACTCCTGAACATTACGGTGAACTTATGTTCTGCGATCCGCCCAGGGGCAAAAACGCCATGAAAGTTGTATTACAAGGAATTGATCGCTTACTTAGTCTTCATGCAAAGGGCCTGATTAACAGGATATGTTTTCACATTTCACCGCCTGACCGTGAAATCATACGCGAAGATTTTGACAATACTGTAAAGGTGCTTACAAACGCAGCACATACTAACGGCGTAAACAAAGTTGAACTGGTTATGTTTCCGGGCACATCCAACCGTTCCGGGCTGATTCGCAACACAATCGCGAGCACGGATTTTTACACAGACCTTTTCAGAAAATATCATCGTTCCAGGATCAATGATGTTAGTGTACACATGACTACGGTTTTAAGGAGATTTTTTAAACATAAAAATGAAATCCTAGACCTGATTCGTTCCTTCAATTACCCGTGCATATGGAACGGAAATTTTTTTATTGCGCCTGACGGGAGTTCGATCTGTTGCAATGATCAGGCTGTACGTAATCCGTTGGGCAACATCATGGACAATAACCTTCATACGCTCATGCGCTTCAAAGAAACTTATCTACCCAATGCCGTGTGCAGGGGCTGTGATCAGCAACCGCATAAGATGAAAGGATCATTGACAGCCGTATTTCTGAATATTACGGGACGTATCAGACTCAAAACAGCCAAAGCAAAAAACGGCTTACAGTTTTTGACTTCTGCGCATAAGAAGGATAGGCAATTTGCAGAAGACAGAAACACCAGTGATACATTAAGCGCTCATATACATCAATCAGACCGGTCTGATAATTTATGCTCTTTAGTCAAGAAGGCGAGTACAGTGGCCAGAGAAATCAACAATTCTACGAACATAACACAGAATTCAGAATTTTCTAAGGAATCGGAAAACAACATTTCTGAAACAGACACTGGACTAGAATCTCCACGCGTGGAGTTAGCTCTTCAGCAAGAAGATATGTTGGCCGCATATAAGCTTTTGTATAATCAATACCTTTCGTACGGGTATATGTCTGAGAACACAAACAATGTGCGGGCCTCGCTGTGGAACACACTGCCGGAGACATACACGGTTGTGGCTAAAAAACAAGGCAAAGTTGTGGGTACGGTAACCTATATTGTTGATTCAGAACAGGGGCTGCCCATGGATGAGTTTGCTTCTGAAGCGCTCGGTGATTTGCGCAAAAAGAAGCGGATACTTTGTGAAGTTTCAGGGCTTGCTATTGAAAAGAAACAGGCGAATTCTCAAACACTAATGGATATGTTTCAATACGGACTGGTTCTTATGAGACATTTTATCGGAGCGACTGATTATGTCATCACTGTCAATCCGCGGCATGAAAAATTTTATAAACGCCTGTTGTGTTTCAAACAAATTGCCTCGCCCAAAAGTTGTCATCATGTCAACAACGCACCCGGTATACCCATGCGGCTTGACCTGGCAACATTGCCCAACGTATACCGAAACAAATATGGTCTCAAACAGACTGCAAGAAACATGTACTACTTCTTTTTTCAAAAAAATCAGGCACATCTCGTCGCCAGAATCGACAGGGAACTTGAGGGGCGAAGAAAGGTTTACACTATGGATTTTCTCAACGGCGTGTTTCTTTCCTGTACCAGTGTTCTTGACAACCCTGACGATTACACTGTCTTCTGCAGGCAATGGACGCCCGTATGGATTGATCAGCAGGAAATCAAATGTGCGGGATGACATATTTTACAAGAGGTGAATTATGCGATTACTGCTGATAAACTCCAACCGGTTCAACCAACCCTGGCCTGTAATTCCGTTCGGTCTCTGCTGTGTAGCAGCGGCTGTGGAAGCGGCAGGACATACCGTACGCGTTCTGGACCTTTGCCCTTCCAAAGATACGGCTGCAGACATCAGAAAAGCAGTCCATGCTTTCAATCCTGACGTAACCGGTATCAGCATAAGGAACATCGACGACTGTTCAGGGTATGACACAAATTTTCTTCTTGATGCGGTTAAATCCGATGTCACGGACCACGTGAAGATGCATTTTAATGGACCGGTGATCATAGGCGGTCCTGCAGTGGGTATCAATCCGGAAGAAATCCTCGCGTTTCTTGACCTGCCGTATGCCATGCAGGGAGAAGGGGAGCGGGGAATGATTGAATTTCTTGAATTTCTCAACGGCGAACATTCCGCGGAACAGGTGTCCGGTCTGGTGCGCCGCACAGCCGGAGGCGATGTCTGTGTGAATCCGGTCCGACCGGTCAGCGTCCTCGACTCCCTGCCCTTTGCCCGTCCGTACAGATACCTGGACCTGGATTATTATATAAAGCTCGGGTCTCCTGTCCAGGTACAGAGCAAACGCGGATGCCCGTTATCGTGTTCCTACTGCACCTACAACCGCATTGAAGGAAAAGAATGGAGGCTCAGAAACCCTGAGTGCGTGGCAGATGAAATACAAGACATGGTTAACACTACCGGCATTCGCCATATAGAATTCACGGACAGCACATTCAATCTCCCTTTGGCACACGCGAAGTCCGTACTCAGGGTCCTGCACAGACGCGGTCTTGATCTCAGGCTCAGGACCATGGGGTTGAACCCGGGCGCCATGGACGAAGAGCTGGTTGACCTGATGGTCACAACCGGTTTCAAAGATGTGGATGTGGGCGTGGAATCCGGAAATAACCAGATGCTCGATGCCCTGGGCAAGACGTTCCGCAAGGATGCCATATATCGCGTGGCTGACTTGCTTCACTCCCGGAACATACCGGTCAACTGGTTTCTGCTGCTCGGCGCACCCGGAGAAACAGCAGAGACACTCGAAGAGACGTTGAACACGATTGATTCGGCAGCTTCGCAATGGGATTTGATCTGTATGGGAATCGGGTTGCGCGTGTACAAGGGCGCTCCAGTCGCAGCCGACCTTCTCGCAGAACACCCCGAATGCACGAATGACAATTTTCTTACGCCCTTTGCCTTTCAGAATACCCACATTCATCTCGATGATATCAAACGCATTGTCAAGGTAAGAAGTCTCAGGCGCACCAATTACTGTACGTTTGACGAAGACGAGGAAATCTCCCGGCCTGTACTCAAATCCCTTGCATTTCTGTCAAAGCATATTTTCAGAGATCAGCCAGTGTGGAAGATCCTGATAGGTGTTCGGAAACTCGAACAGATCCTTGGTATCCGATATATCAGAGCAGTGCTGTATAATCTCCGCAACCGCAGTCATCTCAAAAAATCATATAAAAACACAGCCCCCTTTTCCAGTTCAGTTCCTTCAGTACAACCACACAAACAAAACGTACGCAGAACCGCTGTTTGATATATGAAGAATGTTTTTTTCTTCGATGTAGTGAAAATTTTAAACAATTGGCTAAATGATACTGTCCTGCATTCAGGACTACAGGTTCTGGTAAATCGCGAATGAAAAGAATGAAAGCGTACCGGAGACGGGTGTGAGGCGTTGGGAGATGCGGGATTCGGGATGCGAGAGGGCCTCTGAAAGGTGGTTGAACTATCTTTTGGCGGTCGTGAGAGAGCGTGATTTTGGAGTGTAGACAGACCGGTAAGGT
>CAYTRK010000127.1:0-6836 GCA_964440205.1 uncultured Victivallaceae bacterium | reverse complement strand
CTTTTTGTTATGGGCGCCACTTTCGCCCTATCATATATTGTAACAGGTTCATTGATTGCCCCGATACTGGTTCATGCTTTTTTCAACGCGGTAACAGTAATCCACTTTTTAATACGGGATAATTCTCAACCGATAGACTTCTGAAAGTGATAACGTTTTGTCTTTGAAAAAATAGTGGAGGATAATTGTGAAAAAACTGGCCAGGGCAATTGAATGGGTAAGTGACACTGAAACCGGCGTAACACCGGGGCATCTCAAGATACTGGATCAGAGAAGACTGCCTTCCGAAGTGGTTTTTATCGAGACAAACGACCTGGAAACAGTCTGGCACGCAATCAGAAATCTGAGCGTAAGGGGCGCTCCGGCGATTGGAATAGCCGCAGCCATGGGCGTAGCATGCAGCGTACAGGATTCAGACGGGACGTCCGCAGAGATTGTCGCCGCCCTCGAAGAAAACGCGCGCTACCTTGCGACTTCGCGCCCGACTGCGGTCAATCTATTCTGGGCGCTGGAACGCATGAGCCAACTCGCGCTATCCAGCCAGGATATGCCACCTGCGGAACTCAAGGAAACGTTGGTTAAGGAAGCAATCACCATACGAGACCAGGACGCGGCCATGTGCCGTTCCATTGGTCGCCACGGAGCGAAACTTCTTCCCAACCCTTGCTGCATTCTGACGCACTGCAACGCAGGCGGACTGGCCACAGCCGAATTCGGCACTGCGCTTGCCCCCGTCTATACAGCTGCTCAACAGGGCAGGCAAGTTTGCGTATTTGCCGATGAAACACGCCCCCTGCTCCAGGGAGCCAGGCTTACAACGTGGGAACTGGTAAATGCCGGGATTGATGTCACTCTGATCTGCGACAGCGCAGCAGCGCAGGTAATGAAAGAAGGAAAAATTGACGCTGTACTTGTCGGAGCAGACCGGATAGCGGCAAACGGCGACACGGCAAACAAAATAGGCACTTATTCACTGGCGGTAATAGCCGCAGAACATAAAATACCGTTTTATGTGCTGGCTCCGACATCAACTGTAGATATCAAGGCGTCTTCAGGCAGTGATATTCCCATCGAACAAAGAGACTCCAGAGAAATCACGCACAGCTTCGGTATGCACCTGGCGCCTGAAGGAGTCAAAACATATGCACCGGCTTTCGATGTCACCCCGGCTAAGTTCATAAGCGCAATTGTAACGGAAAAAGGCGTAGCTCGTCCGGACTTCGATCAGTCACTGCCCTGCCTTCTGGAAACCTCTAAGAAATAGCGCTTACCCCAGCCCCATAGTCCGACTAATTCTGCGGAGACACAAGCTGAGGCGCTATGGGCATATTTTTTACAATCTGGAATTGATTGACCCGCCGCAACTCCGGCAAACTGCGCAGAAAACCCACCGCTTCACTAGGTTCATCCATCAGGATCAGCCTGATAGGCGCTCCTTCAAGGGCAGAGAAATCGCGAGTATCAATACCGCTGCAGCGGAAATCCACCAAGGGCATTCCTTTAAGCGGGGTCAGATCGGAAACCTCCGTCTCGCTTATATCAAGACGACTTATCTGCTTGCCTTCCAGGGCCGTCAAGTCTCTGACCTTTGTCCTGCGGATGTCCAGGTTGTTCAAAGGAATATTTTTGAGATCTGACAAATCCCTTATCCGTCCATTGCTTAAATTGAGATTCTTTACAGGCATGCCTCTCAACGGCGAGAAGTCCTTTACCAGAGTTTTTGATATATCCAATCGCCGCAATCGCAGATTCGAGATCGGAGAAAGGTCTTTCACACTGGTGTTATGCAGCACAAGCTCTTTCAAAGGCAGACCAGAGAGAAATCCCACGTCGCGCACCTGTGTCCCGCTCAGATCAAGGTAGCGCAAAGGCAACTCGCCAATGTGCGAAAAGTCGTATATTTTCGTGTCACGAAGTTCCAGACGCGAAAGAGGCATGCCTGCTAAAAAGGATACATCCTTGATCTGCGTATCATTCAGCTTCAGGTCTCTTAAAGGCAGCTCTTCTATCGGCGAAAAATCATATACGCGCGTGGAACTTAGATCCAGCATAGCCAACTTCAAAGTAGCAAGCGAAGAAATATGCCTGACCCCGGTTCGAGCAAGTGTTAGCCGGTCTAGCGGCAGATTCTCCAATGGAGCGATATCAGACACCGGGAAACCCACTATCCGTAATTCGTTGAGATTTACCATGTTTTTCACAGGTTCCAGGTCACGGAGCTTGCCTTTGCCCCGGTGCGACTCACAGATCAGTCTCTCCAGTTCAGTAAAAGCCGCAAGTGGAGAGATGTCCTCAAGTTCAGAGGAACTAATACGGACGTGCCGAACACTCGCTCCATCGTTCATTCTTACTGCTTGCTCATCCAGTTCGCGATTCTTCTCCAGCAACAACTTCATCACCGCGTCGCGATCGTTCTCAATGCGTTTAAGTTCAGGGGGCAGCGACCTTACGGGCTTCGACGATACCCTGCGCGTATCCCGCGGACTCGAAGCCGGGGCAAGGCTTTCAAGGGCATCCAGCACCGGCTCGGCTTCCGATGCAAAGTCCGTATCCCCGAACTGCCCCTTGTAAGACGATATCATTTTCCCGATCACCTCGACCTGCCCGGCATCTACCTCTAGAGAGTTGATCTTCCGGGCCCAGCCGGAAGCGTCAAACTCGCCGGCATAGATTCCAAGAGAACCAATAAGCATTGAAAGCGCCTTTCGAGCATCCGACTCCTTCTTGCTGCTGGTCATCCGATCAAGCTGCGTCATCAGCTTTTCCGATAGAACAGGATGTACCATCTTAAAGAAACGCCTGGCATGATCGAGGCTGCCCATTCTCAAAGCCATAAGGCCCTTCACCAGACAGGCGGCCGGTTCATCGGCCTGGCCCATCCTGCTGATCTTCTCCCTTGCAGACAGATCTTCCACGCCAAAAGATATGCGTCTGGTTACTCCCGCGTCCAACCGCTGGCGTCCGCGAACTTTGCTATCGCTTACGCTGAGAATTATCAGATCTATATTCCCGTCTTCAAGACCGACCCTGATGTTCTGCCCCTTCTGTTTTTTGAACGACGCCAGAATCCTCTCGTCCATTTCAATAGCGTCATCAATGATCTGGCCGACTTCTTTCAGTCGTTCTTCGTACTGGTCAGGATCTCCTTCCTGTACAGCCTCCTCCAATACCTCCGCCGCAGAGTTCAGACCTTCGCGCAGAATTGCAACCGCTGCCGCATTGAGCAGCGAGTCAACCTTTTTCTTTTTTTCCTCCCGCATCTTGTCCCGCTGTTCAGCAACAATACGGGCCTTTTTCTTCAATTTACGAGCCTTCGCAACACGCAGATCTTCCGTTTCATCCACATACTGGCCGGTGTATTCCCTGTACACAGACGCAGCCTTTTCATAAAATCCTTCCTCGATGAGTCCGTCGGCTTCCTCGTCAAGTTCGCCGAGAACCTGTTTGATCTCCTCGTCGCGCTTCTCCGCAAGCTGCTTGATTCTGTCCTCAGCCATCAGAGCATATTTGGTTCCCCTGGTCTGGTTTACAACTTTTTCAAACTTGCTTACTGCTTCTTTGAATTCCTCGGGATGCTCTTCTGCCCAGTTATCAGCAAATTCAAACATCTGCCGCGCAACATCATCATTTTTGATGGCAGGCGGCGGTATGGTTACAGGCGTAGCCGTCCTCTGTCTCTTTACGGGCAACGGCCTATGGCGCGCAGGAGCGCTGTTCTGCAAAGACATCAATATTGCTCCGACCACAACAATGGCAACCATCCCCGCGCCTATTACTATCTTGGGCACAATAGACGGTTTCGGCTCAGCCCTGTCTATGTAGTTTGGCCGGGACTGTTTAAACTTTTTTCTTGTAGGATTGCGACTGAGAGTGCTTTTGCCTTCGGGCGGATACGGCGTTGCAGGCGCATGCCCGCGTTTGACTCTTGCTATATCTTTTCTAACGGCCTGCCAGTCCGAATGGCGGTGCGACTTGTCCTTTGCAAGCAACTTCTCCACAAACCAGCACATACCTCGTGATACGGCAGGATTCTCATCGACTATATCGCTGACAGCCCCGCTTTCCTGAAGTTCGATGACCCGGTCTTCGTCCTCCCCGGCAAAAAGCAGTTTCTCTGTCAAAACATAGTAGAGCATAGCGCCGAGCGAGTACATGTCTGCCCTGCAATCCATGTCCACTTCCCCCCTGCACTGTTCCGGGGACATAAACGCGGGCGTGCCCATAATTTCGTCGGAAACCTCGCCCGCCTGTACGGCGCTGATGCTCCGGGCAAGACCAAGGTCCGCGACCTTCACTGTCCCGTCAGCGTCAACCATTACATTGTCGGGCTTAATGTCGCAGTGAACAATACGCTCCGTGTCCCACGCATACTGGAGCGCATCTGCTACGCATTCGGCGACAAGCAACGCTTCCTTTTCATGAAGCCGGCCCTTTCTGCGGACCCAGTCGCCGACTGTATAGCCAGCCACGTATTCCATAACAAAATAGTAGTTTCCGTCCTCCGCGCTTGCATCATAAACCTGCACGATGCCCGGATGTTTGAGCTTGGCTGCAGCCTGTGCCTCGGACTGAAACTGCTGGATATCGGACGCATCAGAGGCAAATTTTGAAGAAAGGATTTTGATCGCAACAGTCCGGTCCAGAGAGATTTGCCGGGCCTTCCACACCGTGGCCATGCCCCCCTGACCAAGTTCCTCGATCATTTCAAACCCAGGTATATTAAATTCCGGCACTTACTTTCTCCCGTAACCGTGACAGGAGGAACATTCTACTTTTCCCCCGCCATCGCACTTTGAACAAGTTTCTCCCTTGTATTTGCCAGTTCCGTCGCACCTGGGGCACTCGCGCAACCCCGTACCATCGCAACGATTGCAGAGCGGTTTCTTCCCTGTTCCCTCGCACTCCTCGCACATTACACTGCCCCTTCCTCTGCATTCAGAACACTTCTCAAACCCCAACCCTTTGCATTTCGGACAGGGCACCCGCAAACGTGCCCCAGAACCCAGCTTTCCGGACGATTTCTTCTCTAAGTAACCGTCTTTGCAGTTCGAATTGCTGCACCGGACCAACCCTCTTCCGTTGCAATCCGAACACTGAGTCTTGCCCAAACCAGCGCATTTGTTGCATGCTTCGGGCCATGCCTGCTTAAGCTTAACTCTTTCTTCAAGAGACAACCCTTTTTCCATCTTTTCAGGAACCCACACGTGTCCGATACGCACCCGTTTCCTGCTCCGCTGGCGCCGTTCAAAAGCAGATAATGCTCGACCTTTACCGAACTTAATCTCATTAACCGAACGAAACCCCTGAATTTTTCCGTCCCCCCCGCAATGCGAACATGGCATTGTAGTCGACGCCCTTATCGAACTGCCCCCAAGGGCCGGCCCAACCACAATACGTTTGCCCGTCCCTTTGCATACAGGACAAGACGTCTCAGTAAAACGAATCTGGTGGTGGCAGCTTTCAAGTGCGGCAAGAAACCTTTTCCCACGTTCCATAACCCCCTGCGAAGTACTCAGGCTGTTGAGAGCCATTCCGTTCCTGATAAAAAGCTCTGCGGCAAAAGGATTCCCCTTCTCGAATTGTCGTTTGCCAAGCTTAAAATCTTCGGCCAGAGCCTCGGATATTTCGTCCGCGTCTTCCGCCTCGTCTGCCTTATCGACGGATACCGGCAATTCCTTCTCTTCTTTCAGAGGCTCTTTATCTTCTGCAGAAGGCAACTTTGCTCCACAATGGGTGCACATGTCCTCTGTCTCCGGTATCTCCCATCCACACTTGGGACAGATTACATAACCGGCAAAAGACATCAATGCAATCACAGTCAATGTAATTATAAGAAAAAAAGCTTTGTCCGGCGCCTTCATATTCCGTGTGCAAAATCTCCCCTGAAGCATTAATGTTTAAATAATATTATAAAACTTTTAATTTCCGGGTCAAGACGGTAAAATTGCGGCATGGAAAAAGAATGTGAATGCTCATTTTTTCTGCGGGGCATCATAAGGCAATTGCCTCACAGCAAAGCGGGACAGGCCATGGTAGAATATGTTTTAATTGCGGGCATCATGGTCCTCAGCCTCAGCATAATGGCTCTTTTTATGTATGTTTTCAAAGAACATGGCGCCAGAGTACTGGATCTGGTATCCAGCGAATACCCGTGAGGACTTTTCATATTAAAATTGGCGCCGTCTTTTTTAGTTTGACTGATATGAAGCGGTGAAACACAATATAAAAGGAGGTAATAACAAATGAAAAGATCCGCTCGTAAAAGGCAAGGCCAGACAATGGTCGAATACATAATTATTGTCGTGATTGTCGCCATTGCGGTAATTGCCGTTGTCGGCGTATTCAGCGACCGTATCAGGGCCCTCTTCGGCGGCGCCACAGTTGAACTCGGAGGAGAACAGTCTGAAGTCGAGGAAGCAACACAGACCGATTCCGCAGACTGGATAAAGGATCTGGACGTGGACGGCTCAGACAGCGGTAACGGCTCGGACAGCGGCAACTGAAGAAAGACGTGCCAAACGTGTCTGATACCATGATTGCTCGATCCAATAATTCGGGCCGGTTCGGGTCAAGAGGAGATCGCGGGCAGTCTGTTGTCGAGTCTGCAATAACCATGGCGCTCATATGCCTTATCTTTATGGGGGCTTTTCAGATTTCACAGCTTATAACCGCTCGCGAGGTTTTGCATCACGCCGCTGCCAGGGGCGCCCGCGCAAGGACGGTGGGCTTTAACCGATGGATGGTCCGGAAATGCGTAAACGTGGCGTCGATCCCTAATGCGGGGCGAATGCGCCAACCGCAGCTTGACCGGAATGACAGAGGCAGAACCATCCCCG